>CALLZL010000708.1 GCA_937859575.1 uncultured Chloroflexota bacterium | reverse complement strand
ATTGCCGATCTGGCAGCCGACGATCCACGAATCCGGCTGGCACTTGTCGGCGGGCGGGCGGCCGAAGTTGAAGCCTTGCAAATACAGGCCGCCCGGCGCGGTATCGCCGATCGGCTGATCACCACCGGGCAGATCGCCCAGGAACAAACCCCGCTCTACCTGGGGGCTGCCGATATCCTGGTCATTCCCGATACTGTCACGCATATTACCGCATCGCCGCTTAAGCTCTTCGAATATATGGCGGCACAACGGGCGATTGTGCTGCCCGATATCGCAGCATTGCGCGAGATCATGCCGGATGATGCGGGCGGTTTCTTTACACCCGGTGATCGGGCGGCCCTCGGCAGTGCCCTCACGGCGGCACTGGCCGATACCGCCGAGCGGGAACGACGCGCCCGATGCGCGGCGGCGGTCGTTGCTGCGCATACGTACACCGGTCGTGCACGACGCATTATGGAAGTTATCAGGTCGATCTCATCCATTTCTAATGATGAATCTGGACGAACAGCAGCGAATGATGCTATAGTTACCAGGCCTTGAACGGATACATACTATCTATGGTTCCAGCACAAATCGTCGAGGCGTATGGGCATGCCGCCGACGTCAATGACAAACCCGAATACTTCCGGCTTCACCGCTACCGTTTTCGTGCGCTCCTTGCAGCCATAGCCCAGGAACCCGCGCATGATGTCCTCGAAATCGGAGCCACACTCGGCCAGTTTACCGCCATCCTGGTACGGGCCGGCTACCATGTTGATGCCGTCGATCTGTTTCCCGAGCAGCGTGCCGAGCTCTGGCAACGCCTGGGGGTGAATGTCCGCTATTGCAATCTCGATGAGCAAGCACTCCCGTATGATGATGCCAGCTTTGATGTGGTGGTCTTCTCGGAGGTGATTGAGCATTTGAATGCCTCGCCGCTCGGTGCGCTACGCGAGATGGCGCGTGTCTTGCGGCCCGGCGGCCGGCTGATTATCTCGACACCGAACCAGCATTACCTGAAGAGCCGTATGCGCACCCTGGCCGACATTCTGCTTGGGCGGCCGTTCGAGTCATTCAAGGAATTTCAGCGCAGTATGCGCCTGGTTGGGCCGCAACGTTACTATAACCATAGCCGGTTATATACTATGGCGGAACTGTGCTGGTTACTGGAAGAATCAGGCCTGCAGGCTACCCAGACACGGTATGTTGATGCCTGGGAGCGGGTCGGCGTCGAAGCACGACGTCTGTTGCGGCATCCGTTCCGCGTGGCTGCCAAGGCCGCCCTGATCGGGCTCGGGCTCTGCATGCCACAGGCGCGATCAATGCTGCTGGCTGTCGGACGCAAACCGGGAACCTGAGCCGCCCTTTGAACGTCATGACATCACCGCGAGTCTGCCATGCGGGCTCACGACACTATCGAGGAACACTCGTGAGGAGGAATTAGTATGCAGCGTTCAACTCAACTGTTCGCGCTGGTGGTGCTGCTGGCAAGTGCCCTGACACTTGCCGGATGTGGTGCAGGTGCGACGGCCGTCGCCGAGCAGGCACCACCCCCAGCCGATATTTTGCCGACACCACCCCCATTACCAACCTTCCCGCCACTGCCGCCTACGGCAACTCCGCCGCCGGCACCGGCGGTTCCGGCCGATAAGGCCAGTGGTGCATTGCTGAGTACCGATTTCAGCGGTGCCAACTCACTTGCCGATTGGCAGGTGCGTGATGGTACCGATGTGCTTGGCGGCCCATCGATCTGGGAGATCAGCAACGGCCAGTTGCGCCAGGTGAGCGATTTTGATGGTGCGCCGGCAATGTATCCGACCGCCCTGGTGACGGGTAATAGTGCTTGGCGTGATTACGAGGCGCGGGTTGCCGCCTATAGCAGCGGTAACGAAGCAATGGGGGTCGTCGTTCGCGCCAGTGATCGCGGTTACTATGTGTTCCGCGTGTATAACGAAGGCGTAAGCCTGCCGAAGTATGCCATCGAACGCTTTGATGCAGCCTCCTACACCTTCCACGAACTGGCATCGGCCGATGGTGCAGGGTTCGCTACCGAGCGTTGGTACGAACTGAGTGTCGTTGTGCTCGGGGATCGCATGCAGGCGTTTGTTGACGGCCAGCCGGTACTTGATGTCCGCGATGGCACGCTCGGCCAGGGTAGTGCAGGTGTGTACGGCATTGCCGAAGGGCGCCTGCTCTTTGATAGCTTCAGTGTTCTGCCGGTTGGTGGGCGCTAAGCGCACGTGAGCGATACCAGAAGGAGTATGGAACCGATGTATCGAAACCCTTTCGCACAACGCTCGAGCAACCGTGCGCTTGCCAGCCTCGCCGCTCTGTTGATCGCACTGGCATTCTTGCCGGTTGCGCCGGCGCGCGAGGCGGCAGCTGCCGCCAGCGCCAGCGTTGAATTTGACGACAACATCCAACGTGTGAGTAGTAACGGCGTACGCTCGATCTTTCCATGGTCGGCAATCGACGCCAACGGCAACGCCCATGTCGCCTACTACGAACAGAACAACGACCGCATGATGTATTCCCACAATGCCAACGGCAGTTGGTCGAACCCCGCAGTGGTGGCGACCGGTACCGGCTATGCCGAACCGTATCTCTCGCACCGTAGCGGTATTCTGCACCTGTCGTATGGGCGTGGCAACAATATCTACTACCGGCGCGGCACCCTGAGCAATAATGGCGCGAGTGTCTCGTGGGGCACACCCGAATTGATCGCCTCCAATGGCAAGAACTTCGGCGGGGCCAACTGGCCGGATGCCAACGGCAATGTGCACTTCACATGGATCTCGAACAGCTGTGGTCAGTACAATGTCTACTACCGCTTCCGTACTGCAAACGGCCAGCTGAGTAATGTCGAGGCACCACGCCAGGAGTGTGGCACCTTCCAGACCAGCCCGCGTATCACCGTGACCGACGACGGGCGGGCGCATATTGCCTTCCAGCGCGACGGGCGTGGTGAGATCTACCATGCACGCCGCAGCACCAATGGTTCGTGGTCGAGCCGTAATATCTCGAACTCACCAAGCTGGAACTCTTCGAACCCGAGTATCGCTGGTGCCGGCAATGCCGTCTATGCCTCATGGGGCGAGGGTATCGCCTCGGGGAACCACGATATCTACTTCGCCCGTTCGCAGGATGGCGGCGATAACTGGTCGAATGCGGTTGTGATCTCGGGCGGGCCGGAGTTTGCCCAGGAGCCGTCGGTGGCCTATTCACCCGGATCGCGCCGGATCTATGTCACCTGGCAGGATGAACTGGGTGGCGGCAAAGGCCAGCCGGAAGTCTGGTTTATGGAGTTCGACCCGCTGGCCAACAATGGTAGTGGCGAGTTTGGCGTCGCCGATCGGGTCATTACTCGTGCCCGTGAGTCGACCCTGCCGATCATCGCTGCCGGCCTGAATAAGTTCATTATTACATGGCAGGATAAGAACACCGGCGACTGGGAAGTGCTGCGCAACGGCGGCACGATCAAGGCGGTGGGCTGTGAGGTCGATATCCTCACCCTGAATGGCGGAACACCACAAACCAAGAACACTACCTTCGGTGCAACCGCCAAGGCACGTGACTGCAATCCCACCCGTTATCAGGTGGCAGTTGACTCGCAGGATACCAACCAGCCGACCGCAACCTGGACGGCAGGCGCCGCCGGGACGCAGGGCTTTAATGTCACGATCCCGAACAATCTGGTCGGTCGCTGTACTCACACCGTGTATGTGCGGCTGTTCAGCAGCATCAACAACCAGGAGATCGCCGGCGAATGGGCCAGTGCAGATCGGAAGAGCGTCGTGTAGGGAAAGAGTGTAGATCTCGGTGGGCGCCGT
>CALLZL010000707.1 GCA_937859575.1 uncultured Chloroflexota bacterium | reverse complement strand
CCTTGGGGGTTGGGGGGCGTCCACAGGGCGCCATCCCAGAACATGACCCACACGGGGGGGGGGCCCCCCCCCCCGCCGTTGTCGTTTGATCCGATGCAGCCGGCACTGCCAGGCATCCCAACATCCCACTGTCGTATCATGCGCAGGCAGCGGCCGATGCTATCTTACGAGCGCTTGCGGAACCATCCTGTTATTGCCAACAAAAGCACCGAACCGATGACGGCCACGATGAAGCTGCGCCAGCTCCATTCGAAATTCATGCTCTGACTGGTGAGCAGTTCGACAAGAATACCACCGAGGAATGCGCCAATCACGCCAATCACAATATTACCGAGGCAACCCTGGCGTTCGTTGGTTCCTACGATCATGCTGGCAACCCAGCCGGCAAGTGCACCGAAGATGATCCACGAAATGATCCCCATTCGTTACCTCCTCAAGCCTGATAGGATCGCGGAATGCCCATGTTATACTGACAAAATTGATTTACTGCAAGTATAGAAGCCAATGATCAGCATTATTCCAACCACGACGGCGCGGCATGATCCGCCGCACGAGTTTCTTGACGGTGCGTTAGTGCCGGTGTTTGAGTCACCGGAGCGGGCCGCTATTATTCGTGATGCCTTACAGGCGGCGGCCCTTGGCGCATGTATGCCGCCACGTTCCTTCGGTATCGAGCCGATCCGGGCTATCCATTCGGCGGCCTACCTCGAATACCTGGAGCATGCCTATGAGCGCTGGGTTGCCGCCGGTGGTGCACCCGAGGCGGTACTTCCCAGTACGCTGGCGGTGCGCTGGATGGCGCGCCCGAGTGCTGATCCGCTGGCGGCACCCGGATTCTACTGTTTTGATCTGAGCGCACCGATTGTTGCCGGAACCTTTGCGGCGGCCTGCGATTCGGCTGCGGCGGCGCTGACGGGTGCCGCGCTGCTGATCGAAGGTCAACCGGCTGCCTATGCTCTATGCCGCCCACCTGGTCATCATGCCGGCAGTGATATGTGCGGCGGCTATTGTTATCTGAATAATGCAGCCATTGCCGCTCAGTATCTGATTGATCATGCTGCCCGGCCATGCCGGGTTGCGATTCTCGATATTGATTTTCACCATGGCAACGGCACACAACAGATCTTTTACGAGCGCGCTGATGTCTTCTTTGCCTCGCTGCATGCCGATCCGGCCCACCATTACCCATACTTCCTCGGGTATCCCGACGAGCGTGGCGCAGGGGTCGGGTATGGCACCAATCTCAATCTCGTCCTTGATGCCGGTGTCAGCGATACTGTATTTCTTGCGGCACTCACCACTGCCCTCGATGCCGTGGCCGCCTATGCCCCGAGCTACCTGATCATCTCGGCCGGGCTCGATACATTTGCCGGGGATCCGGTTGCCGCCAATAGCGGCAGTTTTGCCCTGAGCAGTGCCGCATTTCCTGCGATTGGCAGGCAGATCGCACGCCTCGACCTACCTACGCTCTTCGTACAAGAGGGCGGGTATGCCGTCGCCGAGCTCGGCGAGAATGTGGTTGGCCTGTTGCGCGGCTTCGTTCAGCGCTAGGCAGGCTGCTCAGGTGCAGTGGGCGCTATCTCATCACATCTTCAACCACATTTGTGTCAGGAAAGGTTTGACCATGTCTTTCTCGTATACGCCGAGACTTGGGCGGCGATTGATTGCCATCCTGTTTGCCACTCAGAGCCTGGCGTCGGCCGGTTTGATCGCCACATTTACCGTCAATCCGATTGTCGGTGCCCGCCTGAGCGGCAATGAAGCACTGGCTGGTTTGCCGGGCACGTTGCTACAGATCGGCGCGGCGCTCGCCGCCTACCCAATGGGGCGTCTGATGCAGCGTAGCGGGCGGCGGATCGGCTTATCCCTCGGTTTCTTCCTCGGCACCATCGGCATGCTGATCGCCGGCCTGGCGATTGCCACGGCCAGCTTTCCGATCTTCCTGCTGGGCCTTGCGTTTATGGGGGCATCGCGTGGCGCGATCGAGCAAGGGCGCTATGCCGCTGCCGATGCACTGCCGATCTCGCAGCGCGCGCGGGCCATCAGTACGATTGTTTTTGCCAGCACCATCGGTGCCGTCGTTGGGCCGGGGCTTGTCGAACCGCTGGGGAATCTGGTTGCTGGCTACGGCTTGAATCCGCTTGCCGGGCCGATGTTCGGTGGATCAACCCTGTTGTTGATCGGTGCGTTCATCCTGGTCTTCTTTCTGCGGCCGGATCCGCGCGATATCGCACGCTTCCTGAACGAACAAGAGCCGGAGGCAACCCGTATCGCGACTGATGGCCCGGTTCGAACCCTTGGCGAAATCATTCGCCAGCCTGGCATCCAGCTCGCCGTTGTCGCCATGATCTTCGGCCAGGTCGTCATGGTGCTGGTGATGACCGTCACCTCGCTGCATATGGATCATCATAACCATGGCCTTGGTGATATCGGCCTGGTGTTGAGTGCCCATACCCTGGGCATGTTCGGCCTCTCGTTCTTTACCGGATTTGTTGCCGATCGGATCGGCCGGCCGGCGACGATCGGCATCGGCGCGGTGGTGCTGGTCATCGGCTCACTCTCGGCACCGCTCTCGGTGCAAACGCCATGGCTGGCGCTGGCGCTCTTTCTCGTTGGCTGGGGCTGGAACCTATGCTATATTGGCGGTTCATCGCTGCTTGCCGATACGCTGGCCCCATCCGAGCGCGGCCAATACCAGGGCATGAGCGAACTGGTCGTCAATCTTTCGGCGGCCAGTAGCAGCCTGGGCAGCGGCTTTATTATGGCTGCCTTCGGTTACGGCATACTCTGTATTCTGGGTGCCGCACTCGCGTTGCTGCCGTTGGTGTTGCTCGGCGTGCAACTACCGATCTGGCAGCGTCGGGCAGCACAGGAGTTGCGACCATGACCAGACTATCGGCCGGCGGCCGGATCGAAGTAATCTGCGGCTGTATGTATAGCGGCAAGACGGAAGAGCTCATCCGGCGGCTCAATCACGTTCAGATCGCACGCCAGCCGCTGGCGGCCTTTACCCCGCGCCGTGACACACGCTATCGGCCGGGCAATCTTGTCAGCCATAATGGTATTTTTATCGAAGCGCAGGTAATCGATTCAATCTGCGAGATCCCCGATCAAATCCCCGATGGAACCGTGGTGGTCGCCGTTGACGAACTGCATTTCCTCGACGACTCGGCGGAAGAAGTGCTGGTCACATGCCAGTTGCTGGCCGATCGCGGGTTGCGGGTGATCGTTGCCGGGCTCGATCAAGATTTCCGTGCCATGCCGTTTGCCGCGATGTCGCAACTCATGGCCGTAGCCGAACAGGTCGACAAACTCTTCGCGATTTGTGTCCGCTGTGGTGCCTATGCAACCCGTTCGCAACGCCTGATCGACGGGCAACCGGCACCACGTCACGCCCCAACAATTGCTGTCGGTGGGCTCGAACTGTACGAGGCGCGTTGCCGCGCCTGCTACGAGACGGCGGAGTAAGCAGCGTGTTGCCGGATCAGTTCATCACAACTCGCCATCAGGCCTGGCGTCGGCTGACCGATCTGCTGGATCGCAGCCGCAGTGGCCTGGTAGCGCTTTCGGCGGAAGAGGTGATTGAGCTCGGCCGGCTGTACCGTAGTGCTACATCCGATCTTGCCGTGGCCCGGCGTGATTTCGGCGATCACCAGGTTGTTGATTATCTGCATGGCCTGGTTGCACGGGGCCATGCGACCGTCTACCGGGCACCAGCGGCGCGTGGTCGTGCTCTGCTGACCTTCTTCAGCACAACCTTTCCACAGGCCTTTCGCGCAACCTGGGGGGCAACCTTTGCAGCGTTTCTGATGTTTTTCATCCCGGCGCTGATTGCCTTTGCCGTGGCATATGATGATCCGGCCGCCGGCGCGGCGCTCGTGCCGGGTGCCGCAGATGTGATCGATGATATTCGGATCGGTCATGAGTGGTGGTTGCGGATCAACGACGAAGGACGCTCGGCGTCAGCATCGTTAATCATGACCAACAACATCCGGGTTGCGATTCTCGCATTTGCCGGTGGTATGCTCTTTGGCTTGCTGACGCTGTATGTTCTGGTGCAAAACGGCCTGTTGCTCGGTGTGATCGCCGGTGCATCACAGGCATATGGATTCGCCGGCAATCTGTGGGGGTTTGTTGCGGCGCACGGGGTTGTTGAGTTGAGTGTAATCTTCATTGCCGGTGGTGCCGGCTTGCAGATTGGCTGGGCACTGATA
>CALLZL010000706.1 GCA_937859575.1 uncultured Chloroflexota bacterium | reverse complement strand
CACATTGAGGGCCTGGTTTCCAGGTAGCAGTATTATAACAACCCGGATGATGAGCGTCAAGGGTTTGCCGCTGTTGCGCAAAAATGGGCAGCAATGCAAGCATATAGGGTCAGTGCCTGCCGAATGTTCGGGAGGCACTGCAGGAGGTATGACCACGCCGAAAGAACCGGCCTGCCTACGACCAACTGTCGTGATGAGTACCGGCAGATGGTAGTCAGGGAAAGATCATGGGGGGTTCGTCGGGATCGTCGCGCCGGGTTACCAGTGCGAGCTGGCGTTCTTGCACTCGGCCAATCGAGCGGTATTTCTGGTAGCGCTGGGCGAGCAACTCGGGCAACGGCAGGTCGAGTAGTTCGGCAAGCGTGGTGCGTAGCGCGGCACCGACATTGGCAACCGCCGTATCGAGATCGGAATGCGCCCCGCCCTCGGGTTCATCGATAATCAGATCGGTAATACCGAGCTCGTGGAGATCCTGAGCCGTGATCCGCATGACACGGGCGGCATCAGGTGCCTTCGAGGAGTCGTGCCAGAGGATCGCGGCAGTGGCTTCGGGTGAAGCCACCGAGTAGGTGGTATGTTCGAGCATCAGCAGCCGGTCGGCGACTCCAATCGCCAGTGCGCCGCCGCTCCCGCCCTCGCCAATCACCGTGGCGATAATCGGCACGCGCAAATTGGCCATCACCAGGATGTTTTCGGCAATTGCTTCGGCCTGACCACGCTCTTCCGACTGCATGCTCGGATCGGCACCCGGAGTGTCGATAAAGCAGATCACCGGGAAGCCGAACTTTTCGGCCTGCCGGAACAGGCGCAGTGCCTTGCGATACCCTTCCGGTCGCGGCATGCCGAAGTTGCGCCGCAGATTCTCGCGCGTATCGCGCCCTTTCTGATGGCCAATGACGACGACCGTCGTGCGATTGAGGCGTGCGATGCCGCCGATAATGGCCGGGTCGTCGCCGAAGCGGCGATCGCCATGCAGTTCGACAAAATCCTCGAACAACCCACGAATGTAGTCGAGCGTGTGTGGGCGGTGCGCGTGGCGCGCAATCTGTACTTTATCCCAGGCTGTTAATCCGGTTGTCATAGTTCGGTTTATGGCTCACTCTTGTGGTAACGGGATGACAGGGCGATCGATATCAGTTCCGGAGCGGCAATGGCTCACGTGAGGCACCATTGGTCGATGGATGGCCGGCAGCATCGGGTGCCGCGGCGTGCAGGCGCAGCAAGCGCGTCAGTGTCGAGCGCAGATCGGCACGGGCAACCGTCATATCGATCATGCCGTGTTCGAGCATAAACTCGGCCGTCTGGAAATTGGCTGGTAGTTTCTGGCGGATCGTCTGCTCGATCACGCGGCGGCCGGCGAAGCCGATCCGGGCACCCGGTTCGGCGATGATCACATCGGCGACCGAGGCATACGAGGCAAGCACACCGGCGTAGCATGGATCGACGAGCAGGGCGAAGTGCGGTTGGCCGGCAGCGGCGAGGCGGGTCAGTGCCATGTTGGTCTTGGCCATCTGCATCAGCGAAAGAACCCCTTCGTGCTGGCGTGCTCCACCAGTGGCCGTAATCGTCAATAGTGGCGTGCGGCGTGCGGCGGCACGTTCGGCGGCGCGCGCCAGCCGTTCACCAAAGACACTCCCCATCGAGCCACCAATGAAATTCCATTCCGAGACAGTGACTTGCAGCGGCAGGCCGCCAATCGTACCACGGCCGCTCAGCAATGCATCATTCATCCCGGTCAGTTCCTGGGTCTCTTGCAGTTTTTGGGTGTAGTTGTCTTTGGCCGAGACGAATTCGAGTACATCGACCGGTGCGAGTTCGGCATCTTCTTCGACGAATGTGCCGGCATCGAGCAGGCCGATCCATTCGTGGGCGCTGAGCCGCATATGGTAGCCGCACTTACAGACTTTGAGATTGTCGGTGAGTTGTTTGGCATAGTTGAGTTCGCCACATGCCGTACATTTCACCCACATGTTGTCGGGGATCTGCTGGCTGTTTTCGCGATCAGCCGCAGTAAACCGCTTCGGTGCGCGGCGAAAGAGTTCTTTCATAGCAATACCTCGAGTGTAAAAACTGCGCCATTATACCATAATCGGCTTCAGTACCACGCAATGCCGAATGCCGCCGTGCAACATTCTTGGCGTATAATGATTCTATAGGTCTGTATTTAAGCACAGTGAGAGAATCAAATATGACGATTGTCCATCGATTATCGAATGGTATGCTGGTGTTATTGCGCGAAGTGCATACCGCGCCGGTTGCCTCGTGCTGGGTCTGGTATAACGTCGGGTCGCGTAATGAAGGCCCCGGCACAACCGGGATCTCGCACTGGGTAGAGCATATGCTCTTCAAAGGCACACCAACGCTGCCGAAGGGTTCGCTCGACCGCTTGATTCCGCGTAATGGCGGGGTCTTTAATGCCTTTACTTCGAATGATTTTACTGCCTATTACGAGACACTACCGGCCGATCGGATCGAGTTGGCGCTCGAAATCGAGGCTGATCGCATGGTCAATACCATCTTCGATATCGATGAGGTCGAGAGCGAGCGCACCGTGATTCTCGCTGAACGCGAGGGAGCCGAGAACGAACCGGATTTCTGGCTTAACGAGGCGGTGATGGCGGCCGCCTATCAGATTCATCCGTACCGCCATGAGGTGATCGGCTGGAAGCATGACCTGCTGAGCATGACGCGTGACGACCTGTACCGTCATTATCAACGCTACTATCGGCCCAATAATGCGGTGCTGGTGGTGGTTGGCGATATCGACAGCGAGCATCTACTGGCGGTGATCGAGCGGCTGTTTGGTACGCTGCCGATGGGGGAACCGCCCGCACCGGTGACGGCGGTTGAGCCCGAGCAGCAGGGTGAGCGGCGGGTGACGATCCGCCGCCCCGGCCCGGCGCAGTATGTGCAGATTGCCTACCGTGCCCCCGCTTGCCGTGACGCCGATTTCGTGCCGATGCTCATGCTTGATGCCGTGCTTTCGGGTGCCAAGGGGATGTCGTTCGGTGGTGGTGCCCAGACGAACCGCAGCGCGCGGATCTATCGTGCGCTGGTAGAAACCCAGATCGCGGCATTTGCCGGGAGCGGCTTCCGCGCCATGATCGATCCATCGCTATTCGAACTTTCGGCGACGGTACACGAAGGGCGCACGGCTGATGAAGTCGAAGCCGCACTGGTGGCGGAGGTCGACCGGCTGCGTGATGAGCTGGTGAGTGAGGCCGAGATGACCAAGGTGCACAAGCAGGTGCGGGCGCAGCTGGCCTACTCGGCCGATAGTGTGACGAACCAGGCACTTATGCTTGGGATGTGGCATTTGCTGGATCGCCACGACCGTATCGAGACACTGACCGACGAATTGAATGCAGTGACGGCTGAAGATGTGCGGCGTGTGGCCCAACGCTACCTGATCGATCGCCATCGTACGGTGGGGCATTTCATCCCGACATAGGCCGATCGCCAAGAGTTAATGAGGATATATGGATTTTATTGCCAATCATACAAAGAAGAACGGTCAGGGTGGGGCATCAATCAGTAGTGCGCTGCGGCATGTACTGGCAAACGGGATGGTTGTGCTGGTGCAGCGCAACCCCGGTTCGGCGGCGGTGAGTGTGCGTGGTGATATACGGGTTGGTGCCATACACGAGCCGGCGGCCAAGAGCGGGTTAGCGGCATTTACCGGCGCGGCACTGATCCGTGGCACGCAGCGGCGCAGCTTCCAAGAGATCGTTTCGATCACCGAGGCGGTCGGAGCGAGTGTCAATGCCGGTGGTGGGATGCACGCGATCGGGTTTGGCGGGCGTTCGCTGGCCGAAGATCTGCCACTGGTGATCGAGATCCTGGCCGAGATGCTACGCGAACCGACCTTCCCCAGCGAAGAGATCGAGCGTCTACGCGGCCAGTTCCTGATGGGCTTACGCGAGAGTGAACAGGACACACGCACCCAGGCATCGCGGGCGGCGCGGGCGCTGCTCTTCCCTGCCGAACACCCCTACAGCCGATTAAGCTCTGGAACGCCGGCGACCGTCGGTGCGATCACACGCGATGATCTGGCAGTTTTTCATCAGCAGTTTCATCCGGCAGTGGCGACGATCGCCGTGGTTGGGGATGTTGATCCACCGGCTGTTGTTGAACTGCTTGAACGCACCTTCGGGGTGTGGCAGCCGGGCGGCACCCCACCGGCGATTGATTTACCGCCGGGAACGCCGATCAGCGGGAT
>CALLZL010000705.1 GCA_937859575.1 uncultured Chloroflexota bacterium | reverse complement strand
GCCTGCGCCACATCCCCCTGCGCAGCGGCATCGGCCACAATCGCCGTATACCGTGTGCGGCTGAGGAAGAGTTGCACGGTCGATACCTCGCCCACTTCGCATACCTGCGCGAACGAGTTGAGTAGCGCGGCCATACCGGCTCGTCTGAGCGGGGAGGTGGCATAGACAATGATCGATGGGCGTGCGCGTTGCTGGCGAATGGGCCGTTCGATACAACGACTCTGCTCGCGAGCAAGATCCAGCAGGCCGCTCGATACTGGCGGCGGCGGCGTGCTGTTGAGCGCCGCATGCAGCGCGCTCGCAAGCGTCTCCTGGGTTGCGGGTTTCACCACAGCCGGTAAGCAGCCGAATTCACTCAACAAGAATCGCGTGTTGCGGTAGTCCGTGAAGGGAAGAATCACCAGTGTCGCGCAGATCTCCCGCAAGCATAGGCAGACCGTGCGTCCTTCGATATCGGGCAGATCGCCGTCCAAGACGACGAGCGCGATACGCTGGTGATAACGGCGGACAAGGTCTATGCCACTCATGCCGTCGCTCGCTTCGAGCAGCCTCTCATGCTCAGGCAGGGCAGCGCGTACCAACGCACGCGCAACGGGGTCAGAATCGATGACAAGAACGGTCTTCATTACTGTGGTCCTTGTGTCTACCGTGTGTCTACCGGGCGTGTACCGTGTGTCTACCGCAGCATTGAGTAATGCCACTCGGTTGGAGATAGTCTAAAGAACTCTGCCGCGCAACGATAGATGTGAAAACACACACTTTGCGGCTGATTTTTGGACTATCTGCGCCCATGCGTGATTCGTGTCAGGATTGCACGCGATATGCAGTCAGGTGTGACACAGATCGTCTGTGGTGCTCCACATCACGAAAACTGCCCCGAAATTACCTCCTGCTTGCCCATCGATCTGCCCCGGTGGCTCCCACTATGCTGCACTTCCAGAAGCGTCAATCGCGATTGCTCGTCGCACACCAACGCTGACACATGGATCCGCTGAGCACTGCTCCCGCTGAAGTGTAAGGATAGAGGTACGAATGGTCAGGCTGCATATTTCTTCCGCTCGATGGTTTCGTTCCGGTCGCGTTCTCTTGCTCATTGCGCTGGTACTCATACTCTCGATGCTGGTCATCGTGCCGGCGGTCTCCGCACAGCAGAGCGAACCACCGCTGCTGCCAGCGCCAGACCACGACATGAATAATGGCCCCTGGTTTCAGATGGTCTGTACGCTCGGTGATCGGCGGCATGATGATCCGATCGTCTTTCCCGGCCAACCGGGTGTGAGCCACGAACACCAGTTCTTTGGCGCAAAGAGTGTCACGGCCTTCGGGAGCTATGCGAAGCTCAGCACCGGCGGTACCACGTGCAATGACAAGGCGGATACCGCAGCGTACTGGGTTCCCGTACTCTATGATGAGCAGGGTGTCGTACGCTCACCGAAGCGGGTCCGCGCATACTATTTTGCCAACACCAGTGACCGCAACACACTGCGCGCGTTCCCACCAAACCTCCGCATCATTGCTGGCGACGGACGTGCGACGAGCACACAGCCGCAGGGCGTCATCCACTGGCAATGTCGCAATCGTCGCGACCAGAGTGCTGGGCGACCACTGGCGAGTGCCAACCCGCCGCGCTGTGATCGGGATGAATATCTATCGCTCGGTATCCGCTTTCCTGATTGCTATGGCATACGCCGACACGCGAATGCGCTGTCCGTCGACACACCCTGTCAAACTCCCCAAGCTGCGTCTGAGCATCACCTATGAAGATGGCGCGTTTACCGGTGGAAACTTCACCCTGGGCGCGCCGCGTGGGCATCACCACGCGCTCCCCACGACGGCGATGCATGCGGATTTCTGGAATACCTGGCGGCAGAGCGCGCTCGAAGAATTTGTCGAGGGGTGCCTGAAGCGTGGTCGCAGTGTGCGCGCGACAAGTTGTCAGCGGTAGAGGCACTCGAACGATGAGGCGCAACGGCGACCATGACTCGCTCGCACCGTTTCGTCAACGGGCGCGATGGCGCCGGTGGTGGATATATGTCGGTATTGGTTGGATCGCAATTCTGGCGCTCGGTGTGCTCCTCGTGCTGGTGCATTGAGTGACACCACCAGCGCCTCGAAGATGGTGAGGTGTTCGATGCGCTTCTCGCATATTCCCGTCTGGCTTGCTGCGTTGGTTGGTGTCGCAGTATTGACAGCCAGCAGCGCCTTGCTGGTCTCGGCGCTGACAGGGCCGACCGACGATGGTTTGCTCATGGCACCGGTCACTGTCGAGAGCATCGCACCGACCGCGAGCCTGCTGGCTACTACGAGCGCGCGAATCACCACAACCATTGCGGAACATCCCGACATCATCTGTCGAAACTGCACTGAGGTTCCGCTACCAACCGCGACGACCGTATCGGTTGAGATGCCGTTGACACCAACAGCGTTGCCGCCGTCAGCCCAACCCACCGCACCACCAGCGCCAACGGCGCGGCCAACGCGTGTCCCAACCAGGGTTCCGACTGTACGTGCGACCATCCCGTCGATTGGCACGGCTCGCCCTACCGCGACGCCAACACCCCCTCGGGGGACGCCAACTGCGTCCCCCGCCTCGCCAACGGTGCGGGCGCAGCCCAGCAGCACCGTTCAGCTTCCTACTCGTACGCCGAGCGGGCCGACCGTGACCCGTGTGCCGCAGTTGAGCCCCCCAACGCCGCAAATTCGTGCGCAGCTCTGGATGCTGTCGGAGTTCGATCCCGATCAGCAGGTCTATCGCTCAGCGACGAACGAGGTAACCTGGCCCGGTGGTGAGGTACTGCATTTTGCGCCTGCGATCACCCTGGACATGCCCGAATCGCCGGATCCAGCCTATCAGGTTCGCGCACGAGTCACCGCCTGGAGCTTCATCAGTTCACACGGGGTGAATGCACGCGATCGCGACTCGATGGGACAGATCGGCTGTCGGCTCCGCACACAACCAGCACCGAGCGATGCCGTCGGGCTTGGCGGGTGCGCCTATCGCTATCTGGAGGAGCCTCATGTTGAGGACATGCACATGCAGGCGCACGCCTTCTGGTCGGTCGGCAAGCCGCTGGAGATGTGCATGGATATCTATGTCTACGACCTGGGGCAGCTGCGGACGACGGACCTGGTGCTCCAGGCACGCGTGCTGACCGAGGTCGTCGACGTGGCCACCGGCCAGGTGGTGAGTGATGATGTGGAGATAGTGACCCTGCCCTTCGCTGTCACGCTTGTGGTGCCACGGAGCGCCCACTAATGCGCGAGCGGCTCACAACGTGTGCTGGCGGCCAGAGCCTGGTTGAGTTTGCCCTGGTGATCGGGCTGCTGATGTTCATCGTCTGCGCTGCCTTCGACGCCTTTCAGATGGTGATGACGCAGGCGACCGTTGCGGAGGCGGCGAGCGCAGCTGCCCATCAGGCGGCGCTACTCGGCGGCGATGATGGCCCTGAAGGAACGATTGTGGAGGCAGCCCGGATGGTGCTCGCCAGTGGGCTTACGACTCGGCATGGCAGCGCCACAGTATTGGTGCTCTGCGAGGAGCCGTGCCAACGCTACCAGCCGATCCATGTGCGTGTGCAGTTCGATGATGCGCGCTGGTTTCCGATCTTCAGCGCACGCCTGCAGATCGAGCGCCAGGCGGTCCGTGCCTCCGAGAAGGATCGCTCGACCACCCTCTCATTGCCGTAGCTCTGGAGGCAGAGGATAACCGATGAAAACACGTATATCAGGCCAGGCGCTCGTACTCTTCGCGCTCATTATGCCAGTGCTGCTTGGCCTGCTGCTGGTTGGCATCGAGCTCGCCAGCCGAAATACCAGCACGCGCGAGGTGCGGGATGCCATTCGGGCGGCGAATCGCTCGGCCGTGCAGACCTTCGACTACGCCGCCTTCGCGGAGAACCAGCTGGCGCTGGCTGATACTAATGCCGTGGTCGTTGTGGCCCGACGGCTGGCCGCGATCAATCTGCGTGGCATCGCCGGGCTGACGCTGCCGCCAGAGATGATCGCCGACCGCGTGACCTGGACAGCGTTGTCATCGGATGGCGCCTGCCTTTTGGAGCCGGATGGGCCGACCCTACACTTTGCGACGCCGGTGCTCTGCGCCTCCGCCGAGGTCGAGTTGGTCAGCCCACTTGGTTTCACTTGGACGACCAGAATCTTCGCGGCTGACACCCTCGATCTGAGTTTCTCTTCCGCCGAATGATTGGAGGATTGCCATGCGCCTCTGGACCCGCCAGGCATTCCAGACACGACTGCGCGATATTCCCTGGGCACGGCTAGTCTCGATGCTCCTCGCCGTGGCCGCACTGGTCACCGGCTCACTGTCCTGGGTGCTGGCGACGGGCGCCGCCCAGACTGACCCGGTGGTGCTCGTGTCCATCGCTGTCGCACCAGGCGAGCAGATCACGGCAGCGCAATTGACGCTCGTCCAGGTGCCACGCTTCCGGCCGGCGGCGCTTCAGGGCATCACTGACCCAGCCCTGGTCATCGGACAGTATGCGCGGGTTCAGCTCAGCCCAAACCAGTTGGTGACGCCGGATCTGGTGCAGCCCATGCCACTGAGTCGGCACGTCTTCGTGAACGGCCCGCTGCCAGCCGAGCTGCTCCAGGCAACGGTCTACGAGCTGCCGCGCACCGCGCTGAGTACGGTGACCGCGCAGGATCAGGTAAATATCCTGGTGCTGGTCGATGAGACACGTGGACGTGACCCGGCCTTCAGCGTCGGCACGATCGACACCCCTGGTCGTGGGGCACGAGTGGTGCGGGTGCTGCGCGATCTGAATGTCCTGTCCGTGAATGAGCGCACCGCGTTTCTGGAAGTCAGCCATACCCAAAGCGTCTATCTCTGGTCACTCCAGAGCAGCGGCGCTACCGTCGTTGGCGAGCTTACAGTAGCAGGCGGCGCACCGCTTGGGCCGGTGCAGTTGGCCGATCTCTCGCCCGAGGCCCTGGGAATGGTGGCAGCACCCTGAGCCGATTGAACAGGAGCACATCATGAGTATTGATCAGCAATCTCCATCCGAATGGCCGCCGTGGTTTTCACGACTGCGCATGCGGCCGGGTGCATCGTCAGAGCTTGACTCTGCCTCTCCTGCGGCTAATGAGTCATTGCCGCCACAGCTCGATACTGGTGCCGCGCTGCGGCTGCTCTGGGAGCGCGGCGGCTGGGATGGGAAGCTGTCGCCCGAAGACTCTTGGAATCGGCTTATCGGCGCTCACTGCCCGTACCCTGAGGATGTCGAGTTTCGCC
>CALLZL010000704.1 GCA_937859575.1 uncultured Chloroflexota bacterium | reverse complement strand
TAGCGATATGTTGTGCTTCAACGCCATTGCTTTGCTCTTGCCACACTCCGCGATCAACATCATCATCAGAGACGATCCGCAGGTAGATATCCTCGAGCCGCTGCGGGATCTCGCTGAGCGCAATCAGCGGGATACGCTGTTCGGCGAGGCGAGCGGTGATACGCGGGTTGAGTGCAGCCGCATCGATAGTGCGATAGCGCAGCCGCTGCTCGCCTACCGCCTCGGCCGGTGCGAGATCGGCCAGCAGCGGCACGATCTGTACCGCCGGTGCTGCGATGTGCAGTTCCCATAATGGATCGCCCATGAAACGGCGTGTCAGTTCGGCAATCGTCCCTTCGGCAATAATCCGCCCGCTCCGGATAATCACGATCCGATCGGCGAGTTCTTCGGCTTCACTCAGATTGTGGGTCGTGAGCAGGATCGTGCGGCGCGCGGCGCGGAGTTCGAGCATGGCATCACGCACCGTGCGGGCGCTATGCGGATCCATCGCGGTGGTCGGCTCGTCGAGGTAGAGCACCGGTGGATCATGGATCATGGCGCGTATCAGAGCCACCTTCTGCTTCATCCCCTTCGAGAAGCTGTCGAGCCGCTTGGTGCGTGCCTCCCACAGGCCAAACTGCTGGAGCAGCGCCGTGCTGCGCCGGGCACAGAGTTCGGCCGGCATGCCCTGGAGCGCGCCAAAGAACTGGAGGTATTCGGTGGGCCGCATGCGGGTATAGAGCCCGGGGAATTCGGTAAGCAGGCCGACCGAGCGGCGCACTTCGCGCGCCTGTTCGACGACATCATACCCGCAGACACGTGCACTGCCGCCGCTGGGGCGCAGGATCGCCGCCAGCATACGCACGGTGGTCGTCTTGCCGGCACCATTGGCCCCCAACAGCGCGACAACCTCGCCGGCGGCAACCGTGAGCGTAATATCATGCACAGCCTCGAATGTGCCGAATGTCTTATGAATATTGTGTGCTTCGATCATTGTGGGCTTTGCCCTGTCTGTGCTGCCTGGCCGTGTAGCGCCGGTTAGATTGGCGCTACATGGTCGAGCATACTTCTGTATGAGTTGCCGCCGATCTCCACCCGAGCTTGCATGTCATCGCGGCGAAGGAGCTCTTCGGGCGGCGGGATGCGCCGTGCGTCGCCCACTGCGCGAAGAGCTGTGTCGCTGCACGACATGCCGATGACGACAAGAACGCATACACCCTACGCCACCATAATAGGAAGTATACCAAGGAGTCGAACTCTTGGTATACTGATGCCCATGCAATTCGTCGACAATCCCACACCATGATCACCACTGCCGAGATTCTGTCGCGCAGGCAACGCGGGGTGCGCCTGGCCTTCGCTCTGGCATGCCTGCCGCTCCTGCTGTTGCTGCTGTGGCTGGGCTATGCCTTCGGGGTACGCATGCTGCAACTGCTCGGTTACCCATACCCGCTCGACTACGGCGAAGGGCCGTTGCTGGCGCAGGTGGCGGCACTGGCGGGCGGTACGCCGCTGCCGGCACTGTATGGCGATCCGGATCAGCCGCCGTTTCTGGTGGTGAACTACCCACCGCTCTTCCACCTGCTGACGCTGCTGCTGGCCTGGCCGGCCGGTAGCCTGCTGACCGCCGGGCGCATCGTGTCGCTGCTGGCGGCACCCGCGGCGCTGGCGGCACTGGCGGGGCTGATACGCCCGACTCTACCGGGGAGATTGCGCAGCATGGCGCGCCTGCCGGCACTGCTGATCATCCTGGCCTTTGCGGCACTGCCGATTGTGCGCGAATGGGCCACACTGATGCGGGTCGATCTGGCGGGGGCGGCGCTCGGGTTGTGGGGGCTGGCACTGCTGCCGCGCACCGACACACCGGCCACGTTGCGCCGCCTGTTGCCGGCCGCGCTTCTGCTGATTGCAAGCCTCTTCATAAAACCATCACTGCTGGCGGCACCGGTTGCAGCATGCTGCTGGCTCTTCTGGC
>CALLZL010000703.1 GCA_937859575.1 uncultured Chloroflexota bacterium | reverse complement strand
GGCTCGATCTACTGGTTGGTGCGCTCGGCCTGCTGGCGGGACGTGCGCTGGTGCATTCCACCGATCTCGCCGCAGTGCCCGAGCGACGCAGTAGCCCCGATCAGCCGCTGCTATCGCGGCGCAAAGCGCGCCGCCAGGCAGTTGCGGCACGCAATAGCGGCCAGCCAGTGGCCCCGACACCCGCAGAAGCCGCACCGCTCCCGATCCTGCGCCTCGCACCGGCAACCCTTGCACTGGTCGGATTCGGGCTCTCGGGGTTCGCCTCACTCGGCTACCAGGTCGTCTGGACGCGTGTGCTGGCGATCTTTAGCCTGAATGCGGTCTATTCCTTCACCGTCATGCTCGCCACCTTCCTCACCGGGCTGGCGTTCGGCAGCTTGATTGGTGCACGCTATGCCGATCGCACTTCCCAACCGCTGGCGTTCTTCGGCCGGCTTCAGCTGGCAATCGCGATCTGTGGTGTGCTGGTGCTGTTCGTCTTTGCCCGGCTACGAACGTTACTCGATCTCTTTACCGCACCCACCAATCTGGCCGGCGCGATCTGGGCCGAGTTCTTCGGTGCTGCCGTCACCATGCTGTTGCCGACCCTGCTGATCGGAGCGACCTTCCCGGCGGCGGTGCGGCTGTATATCGGCAGCGATAGTGCGCTCGGCACCCGTGTTGGCCGTTTGTATGCCCTCAACACACTGGGAGCCATGGGGGGGGCCTTTGCCGCCGGCTTTGTCTTCATCCCACTGCTCGGGCTCCAGCAGAGCGCACTGTTGCTGGGAGCAATCAATCTGACGATCGGCGTACTGGCGCTCCTGGCACTCGCCCCACTGCCACGGTTGCAGCTCGGCGGCAGCCTTGCCGGCGCCATACTGCTGGCAGCCCTCCTGCCACCCGGCATCTACCTCGGCTTCCGCGAAGGCGTGATCCCACAACTGGTCTTCTACCGCGAAGGGGTCGATGCAACCGTTGCGGTCTTCGAAGTCAGAAATCCACCGCTCAAAATCTCGTTCGTTAATGGCCGCAACGAAGTGCCGACCGATCGCGACAGCATGCAGGCCTTCTATCTGCTGGGGCATCTGCCGCCGTTACTGCAGCCGGATGCCGAACAGGCGCTGATGATCAGCTTCGGCAACGGCATTGCCACCGGCGCACTAGCAACCCACAACATCCCGCAGATTCGTGCGGTCGAACTGGTGGCCGGGCAGGTCGAGGCGGCTGAACTCTACCGCAGCGAAAACCGCAACGTGCTCGATAACCCCGCGCTCGATATTGTGATCGAGGATGGGCGCAACTTTTGTTTGCGCAGTGATCAACCCTCCAAGATCATCACCGCCGATGCGACTCATCCGATCAACAGCAGCAGCTGGGCGCTCTTCACCCACGAGTTCTATCAACTGGTGCAGCAACATCTAACCAACGACGGCGTGTTTGTGCAGTGGCTGCCGTTCCACGACCTGGCCTACGAAGACTTCCGCGCCATTGTGGCAACCTTTGCCGCTGTCTTCCCCAATACGACCGTCTGGTATACCGGCGGAACGCACTGCTTTCTGGTAGCGACACCTGCCCCATTGACACGGGCCGATATCGCTGCGCTCGAATCACGGCTGGCCGGTACCGCAGCGGCTACTGATCTTGGGAGTGCGGCCGATCTGGCGGCCGATCTGATTATGGAACGCAACCAGGTCGATTCGTATACGGCCGGGGCACCGATCATCTATGATGATCGCGCCTTCTTCATCCCGGCACGCGATGTGGAGCGGATTGTGGCCAGTTTTACCACGAGGCCCAATCCATAGTCGCTATGGTGCAAACGAAATCGCGCTACTTGCTCACCCGCAGATGATCGCGCATCAGACTATGCGTCGTGTCAACCTGACACGGTTCGGTGACACTTCAGTAGACTTTGTAGAGAAAGAAGAAGTTGTAGAGGATCTCCCAGCGCGTGCGGTAGCGCTCGACATCGGCGGCCCCGCATGCCGGGCAACAGGGATCGCCCCACGCACCGACAACCAGCGCATCGGCGGGTGAAATAGCCTCGCAGGTACGGCAGCGAAAACGGCGTTGTGCACCCATACAGCACCTCGACACACAATAGCACTGGTGGTATTGTAGCACGGTGTGATTGATAGTGGGTTCGTGCAACGGTCACATTCCCTCAATCACAAGCCCTTGTGTGGTGCATTGTTGCACCACACCACAAAGCAACGAAAGGCTTTACCACATGACATCCCCGGTCAAAGTAGGCGTGATTGGTGTCGGTCAGATCGGCAAGCGGCATGTTGCGCAATACGCCGAGATGGCAAATGTCGAACTGGTGGCCATTGCCGATGTCAATCAGGAAGAAGCGACACGCGTCGCGAAGCAGCATGGCATTCCTCAGATCTATAGTGATTTTCGCGAACTACTGGCACACCCCGAGATCGTAGCGGTCGACGTCTGTCTGCATAACAATTTCCATGCACCGGTGACGATCGCGGCACTCGAAGCGGGCAAGCACGTCTTCTGCGAAAAACCGATGGCCGGCACCTATATTGACGCGCTCACGATGTATGAAGCGGCGCAGCGCACCGGCCGGCGGCTCGGAATCCAGCTTGCCACCCTGTTCTCAAACGAAACCAAGGCGGCGCAGCGGCTGATCGATGCCGGTGCGCTGGGCCGGCTCTACTATGCACGGGCGGTTGCCTACCGCCGCCGTGGTCGGCCGTATGTCGATGGCTATGGCACCAGCAATTTCGTCCGTAAGGCAACTGCATCGGGTGGCGCGCTGATCGATCTTGGAGTCTACTATATCTCGCAGGCACTCTACCTGCTCGGCAATCCGGCCGTCGAAACGATCAGCGGCAAGACGCACCAGGAGGTCGCGATGTACGAAGATCGGCGTACATCAGGCGGCTATGATGTCGAAGAGCTGGCGCTGGGGTTTGCCCGGCTTGCCGGCAATGTTACGCTTGATATCGAGGTAAGCTGGGCGCAGCACTATGCCGCAGGCGAGTCGAGCAAAGTCCTTGGCTCGCAGGGTGGCGTGCGCCTTGATCCGCTCGCCTTCTTCACCAGTATTGCCGATATGGATCTCGACGGCACCTTCAATCTGAATTCGGCCGAGTTTCGCCTGCATGCTACCGATCCAAGCTATGCTGCCTATGATGGGCCACAACAGCACTGGATCGCGACCCTCCAGGGGGTGGTGCCGGGGATCGATACCGCCGGCCTGGCATTGGCGACCGCACTAATCTCAGAAGGGATCTATCTTTCGACAAAGCTTGGCCGCGAAGTGACACCAGAAGAGATCCGCGAGCATTCGGTCTCGACATCGGTAGCTCTGTGACGAGTGACAACCACGAATAGCACGAATAGCACGAAATGGTATCGAGCATGATTCGTGTTATTCGTGTTATTTGTGGGTCGTGATCTTGATCGTACGAATGAGATAGGAAAATGGCGCCACTGTGACAATCTCACTTCCCAGTTTCCAGGTTCGCGACCGTGATGCGTATGTCAGGCTCACTGCCGTTCTTGTGCTGATGTTTATGGCAACTGGTGCATCAGCACCACTGCTGTCGGTATATGTCGCGTCGCTCGGTGCCGACACCGGCCAGATCGGGCTGGTGTTTGCAACATTCCAGGGGGCGACTCTGGTTTCGCAATACGCTTGGGGGCGGCAATCGGATCGGCTGGGCCGACGTAAGCCGCTGTTGCTCTTCGGCACGGCCGGTATGGCGGTTTCATTTGCGGCTATGGCGGCCGTGCCGTGGTATGGCTTTTTGTTCGTGATTCGTATTCTCGAAGGGCTGGCCATGGCTGCCTATCAGTCGGGCAGCCTGGCGATGGTTGGCGATCTGCTCGAACACGAACAGGATCGCGGCCGGCTTATGGGTACCTACCGTATGTTTGGCTCGCTCGCCTTTTCGGTTGCGGCGCTGTTCGGCGGCTGGCTGGCCGATAGTGTCGGGCTACGTGCCGCCGTGCTGCTCTCGGCGCTCTGTTTTGGCGCCGCGTTCTTGCTTGTGCTGCGCGTGCGCGAACATGCCGCAGCACAAACGGCAGCAATCCCCCCGGCAGCCAACACCGCCGCCTCGGGGGGCGCGGTGGCCGCGCCCCGCCAGCCATCCACGCCACTGTTGCCGCCCTGGGCCTTATGGCCGTTTCTCACGATTACCGTCGCCTGGTTTCTTGGCATGGGCTCGGTCGTTACCCTCTGGCCGGTGTATATGAATGGCGTCGGGTATGCCCAGACGGCCATTAGCGGCCTGTGGGCACTGGCTGCACTTGGCGAGGTACCATGCCTGTATCTTGCCGGGATCATGGCCGACCGCTGGGGGCGCAAGTGGGTCCTGATCGGCGGCGTTGTCGGTATGGCATGTGTCTATATCGCCTATACACTCTCGACAACCTTCGCCTGGATTGTGGCGGTACAGCTGGTACGTTCACTGGCCTATTCGTGTTTTGAAACCCCTTCGCTCACCTATACCACCGAACTCGGGCTGCGCGAACGGCGCGGCCGGCTGGCCGGGCTTTTCTATACGGCGAACGGCACCGGTGGAATCGCCGGCTCGGCGCTCGGTGGCGCTCTGGCGCAGGGGTACGGGCTGATTCTTACATTTCGGATCGCAGCGGGAATCGTGTTTGCAGCGGCACTGGCTGCGGCTATCACCATGCCGCGGCGGCGGGGCCCGGCGCACGATACCGCTCCATAGCCGGTCGGATCGTCAGAAGGAGGATGTTATGAGTAACCCACTACGAATCGGCGTTCTTGGCCTGACACACGATCACGTCTGGGGGAATCTGCAGGCACTGCAGGCCTGCACCGACGCAGAGCTTGTGGCGGTTGCTGAGCCGCACCAGGCGCTGCGCGATCACGTACGACAGGAGTTTGGCTGCGAACAGCTCTACGACGATTATAGCGATATGCTCGACAACGAAACGCTCGATGCCGTGTATGTCTTCAGCGATAATCTACGCGGCGCCGAACTGGGCACGCTGGCTGCCGAACGCGGGCTGCATATTCTGATCGAGAAACCGATGGCATCGACCTATGCCGGTGCTGCACAGCTCTATGGTGCAGCCAGAGCCGCCGGGGTTGTCCTGATGATCAACTGGCCGATCCTCTGGTGGCCGGCGGTTCAGCATGCACTCCAGCTGATCAATGCCGGTCGTATCGGCCAGGTCTTCCAGGTCAACTATCGCTCGGCGCATGGCGGCCCACGCGAGCTCGGCTGTTCGACCTATTTCGCCGAGTGGCTCTATGATCCACGGCGGAATGGTGCCGGTGCACTCATGGACTACTGCTGCTATGGGGCGGCACTGACGTGTGCACTGCTCGGCCTGCCGGCCCGCGTGTCGGCGGTCAGCGGGCGGCTCTTCAAGCCGGATCTGCCTTCGGAAGATAATGCCGTGCTGGTGATGCAACACGCACGTGCCATCAGCACCTCGACGGCCTCGTGGACACAGTCGGGCGAGATGACGAGCTACGAGCCGATGATCTACGGCACTACCGGCACTATCATGGTGCGCAACCATGGCAGCGAACTCTGGCTGGCAAACGATGAACATCCCAACGGTATCGCACTTGAGGTGCCGGCGATTCCGGCCGGCTCGCGCGATACCGCCGAGTATTTTGTGCGCCACATCCGCGCTGGCGAGCAGGTGCGTGGCCTGTGTAGCCCGGAGGTTGGCCTTATGGCGCAGGAGGTCCTTGAGGCCGGTATCCTGGCTGCCGCAGAAGAGCGAACGATCTCGCTGCCGTTGCCGGTCAGTTTTCTGCAATAGATCGCACCCGGAGTGCCGCCGGAGCATATGAAGTATCAATCGGGCTATTGTCGTAAGCATCGCGCTCCGGCGGCCGGCACTGTTCTACAGCACAGCAAGGAGCAAACCAATGGTACGAATCGGTATTGTCGGCTGCGGTCGAATCCTCAATGCCCATCTGCAGGGATATATGCGGCTGCGCGAACTCGGGATCGATAACTTCCGCATTACCGCGCTCTGCGCCCGGCGCGAACCGGATGCATTGATGTTCCGCAAGCGCGGCGAAGGGCCACCACCACGCCCACCGGTACTCGATCCATCAACCGGCGATCCACTGGCGGCACCACACACCTATCTGAGCGACTTTCAGGATGATGTCGAGGTCGCAGTCTATACCGATTATCGTGAGCTGATCGCCGGCGGCAAGGTCGATGCGATCAACGACCTGACGACCCTCTCGTTGCATCACCAGGTTGGCGAGGCATCGCTCGACGCCGGGCTGCACCTGCTCACCCAGAAACCCCTGGCGGTATCGGTGCGTGCCGCTCACCGGCTTGTCGATAAAGCCGCACGGCGCGGCCTCAGCTTCGGTGTGTTCGAGAATGTTCGCCAGGCCCCTATGGTGCGCGCCATGTCGTGGGCGGTACGCAACGGCCTGATCGGCGAACCGCAAGTTTCGGTCATGGGGTCGCTTGGCGGCTTCTGGTCGCCCGACCGGGTCGTTGCCGATACCCCCTGGCGTCACGACAAACTGCAGGGCGGTGGTGGCGGCAGCATCGACATTGGTGTTCACCAGATGCACTGGCAACGCTATGTGGTTGGCGAGATCGCGGCCGTAAGCGCAGTGGCGCGTACACTCGTCGGTGAACGTCACCGCCGTGATGCCGCAGGCACGATCATCGAAAGCATTCAGGCCAATGTAGATGATACCTACCTGGCAACCCTGCTCTTCGAACGCGGCACGATTGGCCAGCTCTGGTGGTCGTGGGCGCTTGGCCAGGATGATCTGACGATCAATGGGGCACCGGCGGTGCTCGGCAGCGCCGGCTCGATCCGGGGCGATACAATCATAACATCCGACGGCGATCGGCTGCCGTTGCTCGACACCTTCAACGCCCAGGTTTCGTCCGCAGAACGTGAGCAGTACTTCCCATTGGGACTGACCGACCCGTACGCCATCCAGAATCTCGACTGGTTGCGCGCAATCGCCAATGGCGGCGACCCGGAGACCAGCGGCCGCGAGGGGCTGCTCGATCTGGCGTGTGCCTTTGCAATGCTCGAATCGTCGATCCTCGGCCGCCAGGTTTCGATCGCCGAAGTGCTCGATGGCCGGGTCGATACCTATCAGCGGCCGATTGATGAACACTACGGCCTGCTGAGCTAACAGCCGATTCACGCTATGCGAACTTGCCGAGCTGATGCGGCGGTCATGCCGCCACATCAGCTCGGCATACAACGCTAGCCGGCGGCCGCGATCCCCATAATGCCACCCTCGGTCATCGCACGGACATCAAGCAATTCATCAACCCGCTCGGCCGGCAAGAGCCCTTTCTCAACCACCACTTCTTTGATCGTCTTACCGGTCGCCATCGCCTCTTTTGCGACGGCGGCACCATTCAGATACCCGATCTCGGCGTTGAGGGCCGTCACCAGGATGGCATTCTTGGCCAGCCAGCCGTAGGCCTTCTCGTGATTGGCGGTGATACCGACAACACACTTCTCGGTGAAGGCACGTACGGCACCGATCAGCACATGCATCATCTCGAACAGGTTGTGGGCAATGATCGGCATCATGACGTTTAATTCGAGCTGGCCTGCCTGCGCTGCAAGGGCAACCGTCAGATCGCATCCCTGCACATGGAAGCATGTCATGTTCAGCATCTCGGCCAGTACCGGGTTGACTTTCCCCGGCATGATGCTCGAACCAGGCTGCACCGCCGGTAGCCGGATCTCGTCGAGCCCGGTGGCCGGGCCGGAAGAGAGTAACCGCAGGTCGTTGGCGATACGGGTGAGTGTAATACACAGTGTACGCAGCGACGCCGAAAAGTCGGCGGCGTCGGCCATGCTCTGCATCGACTCAAACAGATCGCCCGAGCTGCGCAGCTCCTGGCCAAGCAATTGCGAAAGGCGCGTCACCATCCGAGGGTGATATTCGGGATGCGCATTCAGGCCGCTGCCGGTAGCGGTACCGCCAATGCCAAGCCGCCGCAATCGATCGGCAGCCACGGCGATCCGCTCGCGATCGTTCGCTATGGCACGCGCATACGCCGCAAACTCCTGACCCAACCGCACCGGCACCGCATCCTGCAGATGCGTTCGCCCTGATTTCACAACATCGTCGAACTCGACCGACTTGGCGGCCAGTGCCGCACCGAGGGCGTCAACGGCGGCGAGTAGCTCATCGATACGCCAGAGGCACCCGAGCCGAATGGCGGTCGGGATGGTATCGTTGGTGCTCTGCGCCATGTTGACATGATCATTCGGGCTGACCGGTTTCTGCGCCGCATCGAGGGCAAAGCCGAGGATCTGATTGGCGCGGCTGGCAATCACCTCATTCACATTCATGTTATGGCTGGTGCCTGCACCGGCCTGGAATGGATCGACAACAAACTGATCGCTATGCTTTCCATCGATCACTTCTTGCGCCGCCTGCGCAACAGCCGTCGCCAGCTGCGAACCGCTGATCGTCTGCCCAGCGACCGTCACATCCTTGAAGAGACCCAGCGCCTGATTGACATCCGCCGCTGCACGTTTGATGGTCGCCATCGACCAGACAAACGCCGGGTAGGGCCGCATGCCACTCACCGGGAAGTTCAACACGGCCCGTTGGGTCTGTGCACCATATAACGCATCGGCCGGAACCTGCATCTCGCCGAGCGAGTCTTTCTCAATACGATATGAATCCGCCATTGGAACTGCCTTTCGCTTGCACTGCACCTATCGGTATGGCGCAGCAGATGCCGCACCATTATAGCAAGATTGCGCCTGATCGTAGATCCGATCAATCAACTGTGCTGCAGCATAGCAATCGGCAAGGTCGGCATGCGGCAGCATCCCGCGCCGCCAGCGATCGAGGGTTTCGATCATATACCGCTCGTAACGCTCTGCCGAAGATGGGCTGGGGGATCGCTGCTCGTGCTGTGCCTGCACCATGGTAAAGGTTGCTTCGTCATCAATCATGTAGGCGTTACGGCTGACAATACGCCAGCATGTATCACCACCGCGCGACATACCGGCAGCCACAAGCGGGAAGGTATAGCCGGCCTCAAGCTGCAGCTGCGCACCATTGGCGGTTTCGAGCAATGCAACCGCATATTCATCGATTGCATATGCTCCATAACCAATTCTCGCTGCAATAATATCGAGCCGGCCGGCGAGGTGTATTGCCGCATCGGCGAGATGAATACCGAGATTGCGCAGCGCACCGCCACCCGCCTGAGCCGGATCCAGCATCCAGCCGCAACCGGCCTGGGCATACCGCTCGGGTGGGCCATTGATGATCCGCAGCTGGCCATGCAGCAGATCGGCCGTATCTTCGGCCGGCACTTTCCAGATCGGGCTGAGCCGCCCGATAAACGGCACAGCAACGAAAGCCCTTTGCTGCTGCATACGGGCCACCAGTGGCGCCAGCTCGGCCGCCCGGCGCACCACCGGCTTTTCGATCAGGCAGGGGAGGCCGCGCTCAAGGAGATCATGCACGAGTGCCGCTCCATCGCAGGGCCGTGGTAATGCCACAACGAAATCCGGCTGCTCGGCTGCCAGTAACGCATGATGATCATCATAGCTGCGGCATCCCAGTTCGCTGCCGCGCCGCGCCGCAACTGCCGGCTCGTGATCGGATACCGCCACCACCACAACGCCCGCCGCCGCCAATGCTGTGCTGTAACGTGCCGCATGCCAGTGACCCACACCGAGGATCGCAACACACAGCGCCATACATTCTTCCTTTCCTCGCCAACCGCCAGGAGCACTGTCAGGCTGAGCGCAGTGAAGCATCGCTCCGAGGATCAGGATGGCACACGGGGCATCGGCAACCCGCTCTGCGAGGCTCTACTGCACCAGAACGGCTGCATTGCCCAGGATGCGTTGCAGTTCACCAACCAGATGATCGGTACAGTTCACGCCAAAGCGCGCCTTGAGCAGTACCGTCTCTTGTTCTTTCGGGAGCCGGATGATAACTTGATCCTCACCGCTGCTACTGCGCAATACCTCGTGGATCTGCTGCATGAGTCGCACACCGGTATCGAAATCGGCCGCATATGGCAGATCAAGCTGCAGCGCACGAGCCGGTACCTCGTGGTGGCCATTGCCGTTGCCATGACCATGACTGCCGTTCCCATTGCCGTTGGCACGCGGTTTCGGCTTAATAATCGATACCGGCGTGGCGATTGGCTCGGCAGCAGGAGCGGCGACCGGCGGTGCCGCCACCGGGGGCTGGCCTGGCATCATAACTCCTGTTGTGGCTTGTTCTTATACAGCTGGAACGGCGTCGGCAATTTCGCCGATGCCGTCGAGATCGAGTGCCAGTGGTGCCTCCGGCGTCGCGGTGCTCTTCCACTCCAGTTGCTCGGCGGCTTCGAGCACCAGTTGAATACTATCATTGCGGCGCTCGACCTTGGCCGTTACACGCAATAATGCATCCTCTTGCAGCACATCTCGAAGCCGCTCGTACGATTTCGGGAAGGCGACAACTTCGACCGCTTCTTCCTGCTCATCCTCCAACTGTGCCACCAGCATACTGTCGCCCTTTTTGGTCGAGATCCGCCGTGTAGTGCTGATCATCCCGGCAAATTGCAGTGTCTTGCCCACCAGCCCATCGATCAGTTCGATGTTCCGCAGATCACTCAGCGCCGTCAGCCCGCTACGATCCATCGTCTCAAGCGACTGCTTGCGCGGATCATTCGAAAAGGCCACACCGAGCAGCTCTTTCTCCCATGCCAACAACTCCTTGCGATCCTCATTCGACTCGATGATTGTCGGGAGCGCAATCGTCGCAATCGCCGAATCACCATTGTCGATCAGCCCGCCGAACATGTCGATCTGGCCGGTTTCGCGGTTGCGCTGCGCCTTAATACCCGCCTCGAGTGCCTGATCGAGGATCGCCAGTTTCTGCCGCCGGCTGCCGGGCAGGCTATCCATCGCGCCGGTCTTGATCAGAGGTTCGAGGATCCGCTTGCTGAGCGCCTGCCGGTCAACCCGATCACAGAACTCCTCAAGTGATCGGAACGGGCCGTTCTTCTCGCGCTCGGCGATAATCGTCTCGACTGCCCCTTCACCAACATTCTTGATCGCCTTCAGGCCAAACAGAATCCCACGCTGTGTCTCACCAGTAGCCTGATCGCGGTATGGCTTGATTGTGAAATCGAGCGCACTGGCATTCACATCCGGCCCGAGTACGGCAACACCGCGCTGGCGACATTCGTTGATCGCCTTCGAGATATCATCGGTCGTACCGCCGGCCCCCTTCAGAACTGCTGCAAGATACTCGACCGGATAGTTCACCTTCAGCCAGGCCGTCTGGTATGAAAGTAACCCATAGAGGGTCGAGTGCGGCCGGTTGAACGAATAGCCGGCAAACGGCAGAATCAGTTCCCACAACTCATCGGCCTGTTCGCGAGTGAGCCCCTTCCGCAGACACCCATCCTTGAAACGTACTTCGTTCTCGGCCATCAGCTTTTTATCCTTCTTGCTGATCGCCTTGATCACAATATACGCCTGGCCGAGTGTGTATTCGGCAACCTCCTGAAGCAGCTGCATGATCTGCTCTTGATAGACGATCACGCCATAGGTATCGGAAAGAATCGGTTTGAGGATCGGATGCAGATAGCGAATCTCATCCGGGTGGTTCTTGTTGTAGATATAGGTCGGGATCTGGTCGAGTGGCCCCGGCCGGTAGAGCGCCACCATCGCATACAGGTCTTCGACACGCGATGGGCGCAGCTCTTTGAGGTATTTGGTCATGCCGGCAGATTCAAGCTGGAAGACATTACTCGTCTCGCCACGCCCAAGTGCCTCAAACGTATTGCGATCATCAAGCGGGATCTCAGTCAACTCAATGCGTATACCGGTCGTTTCGTCAATATAGCCGAGCGCCTCGGCCACCACCGACAGGTTGGTGAGGCCGAGGATATCCATCTTCAGCAGGCCGATTTTCGCCAGTGTCGGCCCTTC
>CALLZL010000702.1 GCA_937859575.1 uncultured Chloroflexota bacterium | reverse complement strand
ACCACGCACCTGCTGGGTGGTCGAAATCACCCGCGTGCCATCCGGTGTGTCGATCGTCAAGAACCCGGCGACGCCGGCAGTATGTTGCTGCACCTCCCAGGTGGCCCAGTAGCGCGCACCGGTGGGGGTGATGAGCTCATCGGCAACCGGGTAGGCTTCCAGCACACTCAAGCGCATCAGCCCGCCGGCATCCAAGTGCAGCAGGGAGCGGATGCTGGCATCAGTTGCTGACGGCCCCCAGCCCGGCTGGACAGTCGTGCTGGCCGGGGCGCGTGCACTGAGGCGCCAGCCGCCGCTCGCATCGCCCGCGATCTGCTGCCAGGTCGCATTGGGGCTTGGGAGCGACACTGGCTGAACGACCGGAATTGGACGCATCGGCGGCAAGGTGAGCGTCATCGTCTGCTCGCGGGTGATAGTAAAGGGAACCGAGACAGGAAAGGTGTTCGGTCGCTGGATGTCGAGGATATGCTCGCCGCTGCGCAGGCTCAGCAGCGTTGCCCCTGACTCTAACTGCTGGCCATCGATCGTCAATGTGGCATCGGCTGGGTACGGAGACAGTGCAACGACGCCCGTGCCGTGCAGCCAGGGCACTAAGCCCCAGGCGAGCGCACCCAGCGCCAGCGTGCCCAGCACGAGGGTGAGCACAGCGACACTCCAACGCCGGATACGCTGGCGCTGGCGCAACAACCGGGCGGTGAGCACATCGAGATGAATCGTATACGGCCCAATATCAAGCTGGGCGGGCAGTCGCATCAGTCTGCTCCTCGTCTGTACGTTCAAGCGCCGAGACCCGCCCACCAGTGCCGGGAATGAGCGCGTGGATCGGGCCGGGCGCGCGCGGAATGCGGAGTGGGATCGGCTCACGCCCGACGAGCAGCAGGCCGGTCACGCCATCCTCATCGCGCCGACAGCGCGAGAGCCAGTTAATTTCGCCAGGCGTCAAGCCCAGCTTCCTGGCGACCTGGAGAATCGGATTCTCCTCGTCCTGCGATCCGGCCCGTGCCGGACGAAGCTGCCGCAACATCAGAATCGTCTCGCAGTTATCGAGGAAGGTCGTGCCGGCCGCATTCGGCACCACATGGTCGCCAACGCGACGATAGAGAAACTCGCGGATCTGCTGCGTGATCACCGTGACAGCTACACCCAGGGAGCGCCCGATGCGGGCCAGCATCTCAATCGTCTGCGCACCGGCGGCAGTATTGAGCACCGCCCAAGCCTCGTCGATGATCAGCTCCATGCGGCGCCCTGTCCCGCGCATCGCCACCGTCATGAAGTAGTCGGCGATCAGCGCCGGAATGACGCGCTGGAGCGTTTGGTCTTGCCCTTGCACAAAGGCGCTGAGATCAACCCCCAGCACGCCAACATCGCCGCGCAGCCGGGAGGTTGGAATCGCCAGCGGCAGCGGGTGCGGGCCGTGTAGCAGGCGACCAAGCAAGCCTTGCGTAAACAGATCAAGTGCGGCGCGCAGTGACGCATCGCCATCCTGCTCGGCCAGGTACGCCGCAATGGTCCGCAGATCGGGAACATCGGCGTGAAAAGTTGCCGGGTCATCTGTGATTCCGCGTCGGGCATAGCAGGCGAGAATAGCTTCTTCCAGCTGGGCTTCAGCGCTCCCGCTGAGCGGCATGCCGCGGGCAAGCGACTCACTCGATACCAATTGCTTGACCAATGACGCGCGTTTGGCACGCAGATCCACCTGGATGCGCGTGATCCGCTCGACAACCCCAACATCGCCCCAGGGCAGGGCCAGTGGGTTGAGCTGCACATCAGCCTTATCCGAGAGCACCAGGTACGTTCCGCCCATGACGCCCTCGAGCAGCGCGCGGTACTCCTGGTCTTTGGGATCAAGGACACAGATGTCGCAGTTGCCGTGAGCGAAGCGCTGGAGCAGCGCAAACGACTGCTGATAGGTCTTGCCGCCGCCAGTGGCTGCAATCGTCGCCTGGTGTGGAGAGTGCAGCGCAAAGCGATCGAGCAATACCGGCGCACCGATTCCTTGCCCCGCGCCACTGCCCTCCGCGCGCACACCGTAGAGGATGGGTACACCCTGCCCACCCTGCAGCACCGCCGACGATGAGGGCAGGAGCCGCGCAAGGGTCGGCGTATCGGTCTCGAACAGATAGCGCAGCAGATCCTGGCCGAGCGGCGCGGTCGTCAACAGCCCTTCCCAGTGCTGGGCATCGCAGGCCACGATCTGCAACTGGATGTCGGTACAGGCGGCGCGCAGCTGGCGCGTGCGCTCGTTCAACTCGCGAAGGTCGGCTGCGGCCACCGAGAGGTAGATGCCCACCAGGTGCAGGGCGCTGGTCTCATCGGTGACCGCGCCGAGCACACGGCGAATATCCTTCATTGCCTGGGCCTCATCGGTGCTATCATCGCCACCCTGCAAGAGCGACACCCCCATCTGGTGCGCTTTCTGTGCCAGGCGCTCTTTCGCTGCGGTGCGTGTCAATGGGTTGTTGACCAGCGTGACCTGCACGCCCGGCATGTGCATTAAAGCGACGAGCACGCCGGGGCGCAACTGACGCGGAAGTTGGAGTACTGCGAAGGAGCGCACGTAGCTCTGGCCACTGCGCATATACTCGACCGGCCGTAGGTCCACACTCGCCGGCGCGATCAGGTCATCGTCGGTCGTAATCGAGCGCTCACGCAGGCCTCCGACCAGGGCGATGAAGGGGTCGCCCTGCTTACGCTGACGGCGTGAGACCACCGGTGTATCTGGGTCAACCGTCTGCGCCGAGCGCATCCGCACCGCCGGCGGACGCGGCGCTGGTGGCGTCCACGGTGGTGGCGGAAGGTCAGATGCTGCCGTTGATGGCGGTGCGGGTGGATCAGAAGGAATGTGTTGAGTGCTCATCGCGTTAATCATCCTCCACAATCTGGAGCAGGCGTGGCGCCTCCAGGCTGCGCTGCTGCTGGCTTTCGCCAGCCACCGGGTCGAGCGCATTGCGCAGCAGCGCCCGGATCTCAGCGGCACGCAGCAGGCGCGGCGGTGGTTCCATACCGAGTACGGTAAACTGGCTGAGCAGCCGCCGCGCACGGGACAGCGCCTCCTCGATTGGATCGCCATCGAGTCGCGTCGTCTGGCCGACGATCTCCGCTGGCAGCAACTCGCCCCAGGTGCCGGGCGGCGGGGATTCCGGCGCAATTGAGGGCACCGCAACGATCCAGCGCACAGCACGCAGATGGATGAGCGACGACCAGGCGTGGCTGAGCCAGTCGGTGAGCGCGCCGAGAATGGCATAGCTCTGAAAGTCGGGGGCGCGCTGCTGCGCGGTGCCGAGTGTCTGAATGAGCGGGGTGATCGTCAGTGGCAGCGCGAAGGTCGCGAGGCTACAGCGGTCAGGGCAGGCCCGCAGCACATCGCTGTACATTCCCAGCAGGCGTGCGAGCGAATCGGTGTCGTACAGGCGAAGATCGGGGGGTGTGAGCTCAATCAGGGCGACGGCGATCCGGTCGCTGCGCAGCAGATACCCATCGCCAATCGTGATCGAGCCGAGGGTATCCTGCACCGATCCGGTGTGACGGGGACGAGCCATGGCGGAATCTCCTCCCAGGACTCAGCGTCGTCCGCGCACGAGCTGTCCCAGGCGAGGCGTGCGGGAAGCAACCAGAACCGTGCGCGTCGCAACGAGCAAGCGTGGGCGTTGCGCGCGTCGGGTAAAGACATAGCCCCAAGCCAGCGGCGTGCGGCCGCGTGGCTTCAGTTCGACCAGCGCCGCGATGAGGCTGGCCGGAACCAGAACGATTCCGGCCAGCAGCGTCCACGAGATCGGCGTCAGGCTTGCGAGCGCGCCCCAGATCAGCACTGCCACGAGCAACAACGTGCCGGCACGGGTGGGGAGCCGTATGGCTCGCCCGGGGATGTGGCGAATGGTGACCGTCGGGCGAATCTGCAGGCCCGTCGGAACCTCGTGGACCAGGCTCATTGCGCCACCTCAGGGTGCAGGCGCCCCGCCACCAGCGGCACCGATAAAGAAACCGATGATCTGGGCGGCATTGAAGGCGACGACGGCAACCATGCCCACCCCAAGGGCCTTGAAAAGGGCAGCGAACCAGGAGAACCGGTCGGGGTTTTGAGTCCAGTTCTCGTAGATGCTCCAGACCAGGATAAGCGCGGCGATCGTGGCGATCGCCGCCGTCGCCCAGGTCAGGAGCGGGAGCAGAAGCGCGTTCAGGTCGGGTAATCCAGTCCACATGGTGAGTACGTACCTCCTTTTATAAAGCGATGCGTGGAACGATGGACGAGTTCAGAACAGATCAGCGCAATACTGCTGAGGTGCCCTGTCCAGCGCTATCCCTGGGCGACGAAACCGAACGAACCGACAGGAACCGGTGCGGGCTTGCATGTGCTGTACTACATAGGCACCACCTCCTTCGCCGTAGACCAGGGGTTCAGCGGATGCTGATGGCCTCAGTGTAGGGCGGAGAGGGGGAAGGGGCATCGGTAGAACGTGAGGAAGTGCAAGAGGAGGGAAAAGATGAAGACTCAGAACGAAATCTTTGGCCTTGACCTTCCAGTGACTGGAACGTGTATGATGAGTCCCAGCGAAGGAGGGTACCAATGCAGATTCGCGATCTGGCACGACAGAGTGGCGTGTCTACCAAAACGATTCGGTACTATGAGTCGGTGGGATTACTCACACCACCTGCACGGAACGACAACAACTACCGCGACTACACCCCGGACGCGCTTGACCGGCTGCGCTTCATCGCTAGCGCCCGGAGTCTGGGCTTCTCGCTGACTGATATCGGCGATCTGCTTGTCGCGCGCGACCGCAGCGATGCACCCTGTGAGCGGGTGCTCACCGCTCTTGATACCCGGCTCGCGGCACTGGATCGGCGGATCGCCGACCTGCTGGTGCTCCGTGACGATCTTCGTCAGCTGCGCGCCGAGGGTGAGCATCGCCCGCGCGATCAGGGCGCAAGCGGTCAGTGCGTCTGCTATCTCATCACTGCCTACCGCGACAGCGGCACGGTGGCAATTCAACGCCAGGAGGAGCGTGATGACTGATACATGTTGTGCGCCGAAATCACCGCCAGCAACTGCAGATCATTGCCCCGACTGTGGACAGCGCGGCCGTTCGGTTGCGCTGCTGACCGTTCAGGCGCAGGTGTCGATCAGTTTGGCCGTGCTGACGGCATCCCCCTACCACTTTTGTGCCACCCGCGGCTGCCCGGTCGTCTATTTCACGGCCACCGCGTCACCAATTACCCGCGATCAGATCCGCGAGCGCGTGTTTCAGAAAGAGACGACGAGTGATGTTCTGGTGTGCTACTGTTTTCGCTACCAGGTGGGTGTAGTGCAGGAGAGCGATGTGACGCAACGTGCTGCGATACTCGCCGACATCATCGCTGGGACACAGCACGGTCAGTGCGCCTGTACAATCCGTAACCCACAGGGCAGTTGCTGTCTCGGCAATGTGCGCCGACTGCTCCGCGAGCACGAACAGCATGGTCAGATTGAAACTGAGGAGGCTCTATGAGTGACGGTAATCAACGAATCCCGCTCGCCTGCAATCCACAGGCGCTTTCACCCACCGATTGGGCTGCCCATCAGGCGACAGGTACTCGGCTGTTCGCAGAACTGCGCGAGGCGCATGAAGAACTGCCTGACGGCTATGCCTTTCGCTTTCCCGCCACCGCATTCTCCCTCGTCGCTGCCTTTGTCGATGGTGAGCGGCGCTGCTGCCCGTTCTTGACCTTCAGCATCGATGTACTACCTGCGGACGCATCGATCATTTTACGCATCACGGGCAGCCCGGAGGCCAAAGCCATTATTGCCGCCGAATTCCTGGTCGCATAGCGAGCACAGATATAGGCAAGTGCAGTATTGTACGAGGCATCGTGTGATGGAATTGCTCCGCTCGCTCGCGTTCTTCCTGGCTGCAGGTCTTTGTGAAATCGGTGGCGGGTATCTCGTCTGGGTCTGGCTCCGTGAGGGGCGCAGCCCGTGGTATGCCGTTGTTGGTGCGGTCTTACTGGTGTTGTACGGAGTACTACCAACCTTCCAGCCTGCCCACTTTAGCCGGGTGTATGCGGCCTATGGCGGCGTCTTCGTGCTCCTTTCGATCCTGTGGGGCTGGCGTGTGGACGGTACCGCACCGGATCGATTCGACATGATAGGCGCCCTGTTCGTGCTTCTGGGCGTTGCGGTCATGATGTACTGGCCGCGCGCAGGTTAGGTGTTTCTGATCAGCTACCGCGTTTGGTCGACAGCATATGCCGTCTGACTGGAATACTGCCATACCAAACCACTGATTCACACCCCACACCCTGCCCACGGCAGCCAGCCGAACAGGAAGCACCACAGCCAGGCCAGCCAGTCGAGGATCGCCGGGCCACCAAGCGCGCCGAGCACCTCGTTGGCACGGTCGTCATTGCCGGGGCTCCACCAGGTGCCGTCTGGGCGATCGGGGTCGGCCGGCTCCAGCAATGTCGCTGCGGGGTGGCCCGGCGGCGGTAGTTGCACCAACGCCTCACTCAGTGTCGAATCGCCGGGGCCGGAGGTGACGGGCACGGGCGTACCGTTCTCCACTACAAGCGTATCGGGGTTGGCCTGGGGCAGGAATTGGAGCGGATCGGCCCAAGTGGTGCTGCACCAGTACGCGCCTGGCGGCGGTTGCCCCTCAGCGATGCCCGGCGCTTGCAATGGCCAGCGGCACATGTCGGTCGTCACCCCAATGTCGAGGCCGAGGTGCAGGTGGACACCGGCCGGCCCTGACGGCACGAGCCGTCCGGTCTGGCCAAGCCAGCCGACGGTGCCTACGAATTGGCGCAGTCGTGTCCCTGTTTCGCGGTCTTGACCAGCTGGCAGCACTGGCGGTCCACAGCCGCGACTGTAGTTCACACCGGGCGCATCATCCCAGATCGGCGGGTCGGGCACGCACGCGCCGGGCGGGAGATCTAGCCCGACGCCAGGTGGGAGCGAGCCGGTCGTACAACCGACGGCCACCCAGTCGATCTCCGGGTACGCAGCAGCCAACACAGCTGTCGGCCAGACCTGCGCCATCGCGCTCTGCCAGGCGATGCCGTCTGGATGATACTCATAATGCCACCATTCGAGCACGCTGCCCTGGACCGGAATGCGCTGCCAGCCATTGGCCTCGAAGATCGCCGTGATATCTACCGTGCCGACGAAGACGCGGAACATCGAACCATCGCGCTGGAGGGTGAACGGGCCGCCCAGGTTGAGGTCGATGGCGCGACCGGCTTTGTGCCAGGAACGGTCGGCGACGCCGGGGCGATCGCTGCGAAAGCCCGGTGCCCGTAGCACATCGGCGAGCGTCGCCAGAACATCTTGCCCAGTCTGTGTCACGATCTCCTGGCGCACCTGAGCGAAGCTCGCTGCGGCAAGTGCGTTCAGTCGTGGGTCGGGCGCGCGTATGCCGGGTAGGCGCACCAGCGCCTGCGGCGTGCAGTCGGGATCGCCGGGTTCTGCCGTAGCTGTGGGGAGTGGCTCGACCTGAACCGGTGAGCTGGCATATGCAGGGAATATACTCACCGTGATACTAAGGAGCAGGATACTGGGCAGCAGTATCCAAGCGGTTGATCGCCGTCGTGCGTGGTGCATTGGAGTGGCTCCATGTTTTAGGGGACAATAGTCGGTGTGAGCACTGGCAGTGGGGTTGGTGTTGGCGGTGGTGGGCGCTGCGCGCGAAATGTTATCGCTGCATTCGACGATGATGTGCCGGGGGTGATTCGCTGGTTAAATGTCATTGTGCTCGACCCATCGGGGGTAAAATCTGACGGCCAGCTGACACTGGCGCGACAGTCGCCCGGCGTGGCATAGAGGTAGCTGCGGGTCGCGCTGTTTGTATCGGTGGCAATCACTCTGCTGGGGCAGACGACCGATACATTCCCCGTGTCATCATCCTGATACTCTGGGCAGTCAATCGTTTGTGTGCAGGTCTGGGTACGCACCCAGACCCGGTACGGCTGCAGGTGGCCATAGCGAAGCAGGATCGCACCAGACTCCTCGGGATGCTGGAGCGTCATATCGACAACGACTCCAGCACCAGCGTTCTGCGGCTCATCGGCAGAGGGTTGGTCCCAGCCGACGAAGACGACCTCGATGTCACCCATTGGTGGTACAGAACACCCATCGCAGAACATCGGCCCGGCTAGGTCGATACCCTCGTGTAGCTCCCATTCACCGGGATTGTCGGGGTTCGGTCGCCAGCCAAATGGGCTGCTAATCGTCCAACCGGTTGCCAGGTAAGCGGTCTGGTCGGCGGTAACCTGTGTCGGGGCGACTACCGGCCAGGTGACGGTGCTTTTGTTCAGCACCGCCGAGACTGCCAGGATCGGCAGCAGGAGAAGGCCGATCACGATCGGCACGACAATCTTGAGGACGCGGATGATCAGCGGCGAGAGCGCAAGGAGGGTCTGCATTGCTACTTGTCTCCGTCGATGATCTGCGGCGCCGATGCGGGCGGCAGCGCCGCCTGGCTGGTCGCCGCGCCAAATGAGGGGCCATCCCATTCCTGGCGATATTGGCCATCGCCGACCCCGGCGTTGCGCATGTCCACATAAATCGTCGAGGCGTTTCCGCTGGAGCCGGCTTCCGAAGCTCCGGTGGCAGTGCCTGCCGCACCAGCGGCGGCGCTGCTCCCCATCATGCTGGCGAAGGCCGCCCGCTCGGTCATCCGCCAGAGGCTACGCGCGCCGGTCACGGCCTCCTGCGCCGCAAATCCAAGCACCTTTGGCGCTTTGAAGACCATAAACATCGTGACGACGGCCAGGATTGGGCCGAGAATTGGCTCGGTATCCACGCCAAACCCACTCATCAGCGCACGGCCGAAGCCCAGGGTCAGTCCCCAGATCAGCGGTGTCGCCAGCAACTCGACAAAGCGGAAGAACCAGACCCGCGCATAGTTCCAGCCACCCCCAGTGGCAATCGCCAGCCCGGCGAGCGGGCTGACGATCAGCATCAGATTGACCATGACGATCCGTACCAGCGCGTGGATCGCGAGCATCGCCAAGGTCGCCCAATAGAGGATGGTCACCAGCGCAATAGCTAGGCTGATTCCCTGAATGCCGCTCAGCGACGACCAGAAGTAGTTTTGGGGATCAAGTGGGATCCAGTTGTTGAGGCCGCCGCCAAAGGCGGCCGCGAGAATCTGATCGGTGATGAGGTTGCCGGCACGGACGAACAGCGTGCAGAACCACCAGGCGCCCTGGATGCCAAGGAGGCCGCCCAGAAACGAGGTCAGCAGGTCGATCAGGCCATCCCGAAACATGCCGCTGGTCAGGATGAAGAGCGCGCGGTAGGTGCAGATGATGACCAGAATCGAGAGCGCAACCTGGCGCATGATGTCGTGCAGCGCCTGTGGGCTGCCGAGGCCTGATGCCCCAGCCCACGAGACCGTCAGCGACTCTGGTGTGGTGAAGAGAAAGCCAAACGCGGCATTCGATGCATTCGTGATCTGCCCGTTCAGATCGACGATCTGACCATTCCCAAAGCGGGCGATGACCTCAAAGACAGAGGTGATCGAGTAGATCATCCCGGTCGACGCGCCGAGCACCGAGTCAATTAGCCACTTGCCCGGGTTGAGGCCAAGGCCGATCCAGGCCAGCGGATTGTTTGGATCGGTCTGCGGCCCTTGCTGCTGCTGTGGTGCGGCGGCGAGCACGACGGATCGGGAACGCGCGGCGAGCATCAACGGTGGCGGCATTTCGGCGTAGCCAGGGAGCAGCGCCGGCAACGCCGCAGCGCCGGCAGGCGATTGAACACTGGTGACACCGGTTCCACCGCCCTGCGGCCGCGGCTGCGTGACATCGTTGAAGGGTGAGTCGGCGTGGGCAGTCGGCACGGCGAGGAAGAATGCGAGCACCATGCTGATCAGCGTGCTGATGAGCAATAGCAACCACCTGCGCTGATGACGCTTGCGTCGGCGCGTAGCGCCATCGCCAGGCCACATGGGAAGATAATGTGCGGAAAGATACATCGAGCTACTCCTGCGCGTATGGACGGCGAATCGTGTTTTGCGCAGCGTAGCAGGAAGCCAGGGCACAGGCATCGGTCAAGCTGGATCATGTTTGATGCGGCAGTGCAGCGCACCTCCAGGGTCCGCTCGAACATGCTATACTTGAGGCGGAAATGAGTCGTGTGATGCCCGTGTGAAGGAAAGGAGGAAGCGCCATGACAACAACCTATGAGGCAGCGGTCACGGTCGTCGAGCAACTGTCGCCGGTTGACCAGGCACGTCTCGTGGTTCTTCTTGCCGAGCGGCTCCAGCAGACCTTGCAAACCGAACCCTCACCGGCTGAAGGTGATGAGCCAGCCTTCTGGCATCTCCCGGTCGATGATGCTAAACAGTTGGGATCAGAAACTCCACGTTTTGCTGTGCGGCAGTCGGCTGTTCCTGCGCAGGCTGAAACCCAGGCGATGGTGATGCGCTGGTTTGGCAGGCCGCTCCCCGAGGAAGACGCCCTGGAATTGGCAATGTCCGCGTCGATCGCGGAGTGGAATCTTGACGAATGAAGTCCCTTGCGCAGCTGCCAGACGGAACAGCGGTCTTCATCGACACAAACATCTTTGTCTTGGTTGGGAGCACAGGCGCTATCGGGCTTCAATGCCAGGAACTGCTCAGTCACGTTCGGCAAGGGCTTGTTCAGGGCTTCACCGCTACTTTTGTTGTCGCTGAAGTCACGCACCGGGTGATGGTGAACGAAGCGCGCGAACAGCTCCAGCATTCAGCGCGTGAGACGGTCGAGTATCTCCAGCAGAATCCCACCTTCATCCGCAGCTTGACGCGCCATCTCACGGTTGCCAGCGATATCAGTAAGGCTGGTGTCAATATCCTTCCCCTCACCGTCAAGGATCTCCACGCCAGTAAAGCGTACCGGCGCGAGTACGGCCTACTCACGAATGACTCGCTAATCGTCGCAGTGATGCGCAATCAGAAGCTGCGTCATCTGGTTAGTCACGATGGCGGCTTTGACCGCGTATCCGGCCTCCAGCTCTGGAATCCAGGAAGCTGATAGCCTCACAACACCATCTGCTCGCTCTCCACAATCAGCCATCTCCCCGCCGCGGCATCCCAACGCAACGTATAGGTCACCCGCACGGTGGCCTGCTCCGGCGCGACGGCGCCGGCCTCCTGATTGCTCCAGGTCTCCTGCGTGACAATCGTCGCGTTTGCGCCGTTCACCATGATCTCGCCGATCCCCCAGCGAACCAGGATCGAGCGATGCGGTGCGTTCCGTCGCTGGCGCTCCGCCAGTTCTTATGCTCGACGTGTAGCAACGGCGCCTTCCGGTGCCAGGTAGGGTCGGATCGGGTCGATGAGCAACAGCGCGGCTACCTCCGTCTCGGCAGCGTTGTAGCGCGTCAGCGTGTCGCGGATCGCGGCTTCCTGCGTAGCATGGTCTATTCCTTGTGTAGTCGGTGACACTACCGGAACGATCGTCGCTGGCGGCGGGGTCACTGCTTCCGGGCGATCCCACAAGACCAGCGCCAGGGCAATTGCGGCCATCAGCAGAACCACCCTAGCAGCATCCATCGGCGACCGACCAGGGCCTGCTCACCCGATCCGTTGAATGGGACGAGCCGATGTAACAGCCCGCCCAGAATGTATCGTCCGGCCCAGACGACCGGTGATGGTGAAGGCGTCCTGCCCACCGGTGGCGGCACGCCAATCGGCACAACATCCAACCGATGTCCACAGTGAGGGCAGTTCACACGAATCGCTGTTGCCGGAGCTTCAGTGGATGTGTACTTCCCTGATGATTCTGATCCCATAGCGCTCCTTGCTTGCAAGGGAAGCAAAGAGAACCCAAAGCGACGAGCTACGCTTTGGGTTCTCTTTGCTTCCCCGATACTGGTGTTGTTCGATCCAGGCTGCGACTGATGGCGCGACGCGTGCAGCCATACTGCGCAGCCAGGTTATTGACCGAC
>CALLZL010000701.1 GCA_937859575.1 uncultured Chloroflexota bacterium | reverse complement strand
GCCGGTGCCGTCACTACCACTATCGGTTGTGGAATCACCGCCTCGGTCGGTACCGGCAGCGCGGCGGTCGGCGTGATCGGCATCACAAGCTCATCGGGGATAGCGGATGGCATGGTTGCCCCTGCTTCGAATACCGGGTATGCATCTAGCAGATTGCGATCGATCGGAGTCAACACCAGCCCCGAACCAACCACTACCGGCGTTGCAATCGGTCGTGCGGTAGTCGGCGGAGAAGCCTCTGGCGGCTCTGCGGCTCCATAGCTGCGCCATAAGATGATAACCCCGGCGAGGATCGCAATTGCCGAGATAATGTACTGCGATTTGATTGCCATAACGCAGCTATTATACCAAGCTCACCGGCCATGTGCGGATACCACACTGCCGTACAGGTTGTGTCAGGTTGCTGTCAGGATGTTGCGAGTTGCTGGTAACCCTGGCGTAAACCTGGCTGCTTGTCGGCAGCAGTGCGAATTGCTACGATAGTGCCACGTAGAAAGCCTGTTGATTCAAGGAGCATGCCGTGAAGTGGAGGGTAACACCGTGAAGTGGTCGCTGCATCTCGCACTGGCATTCCTGCTTGTGATGATCGCACCGTTGCTGGCGATGTGCGCCACTACCCCGATGCTTGTCGCACCGGATCTGCCGCAGGCATTGCCGATCCTGCCGACAGCCCGCGTGCAGGCACCATTGTTTGCCGATCCGGTGATCGAGCCGCTGGCCTTCCCCGAGCTACCGGTTGCCGTGGCGCCGACAGCGACGTTACAGCCGTTTCCGACACCCCTGCCGACCATGCCGCCACCGACGATGCAGCCGCTCGGGCCGGGGGGCCTGCCCTTCCCGTTGCACACCGAAAAGCTCGAAATCGGTGCCCATGCGCATCTGTTCTGGACGGATCGGGATACACCGTTGATCCGTGCCCGTGATGCGAACCTTGGTTGGATTCGGCAGCAGATCCATTGGAAGGATCAGGAAGGGCCGCCGGGATACTATGCCTGGGGGTCCGAACTCGACAGCATCGTAAGTTATATTGATGCCTATAATCTGAAACTCATGATCAGCATTGTGCGCTCGCCGTCGTTCTATGGCCGTAATGGCGGCGATGGGCTGCCGGAAGATCCACAGGCACTTGGAAACTTTGTTGCGGCGTTGGCACAGCGTTACAAAGGGCGCATTCATGCCATCCAGATCTGGAATGAACAGAACCTGGCACACGAAACCGGTGGGTATATCTCGGTCGAAGATGCCGGTCGCTATGTCGAAATCATGAAAGTCGCCTACACCCGTATCAAAGCGGTCGATCCGTCGATCTTCGTCATTACCGGGGCACCGGCGTCAACCGCCGTCAATAGCCCGGGGATCGCAATTTCGGATGTGCGCTACTATAGCGCGATGCTCTCGTACGACAATGGTATTCTGCGCAACTATACCGATGCAATCGGCATGCATCCGGGCGGCTCGGCCAACCCACCCGCAACCCTCTGGCCCGAAAATCCGAGCCAGGCGCAGGGTTGGACAGAACACCCGACCTTTTATTTCCGCAACATCGAGAACATTCGGGCGCTGATGATCGAGTATGGCTTCGCTACCACACCGGTCTGGATCACAGAGTTTGGCTGGGCAACCGCCAACAACACGCCGGGATTTGAATTTGGGCAGCAAGTGTCGCTACAGCAACAGGCCGAATATATCGTCGGCGCCATGCAGCTCGTCGAAGAACGCTATCCGTGGGTCGAAGCCATGTTCATCTGGAATCTGAACTTCGCACCATTACGCGCCCAGAGCGGCGATCCATACCACGAACAGGCATCGTTCGGCATTTTAAATGCCGACTATTCACCACGCCCGGCCTACTGGGCGGTTCAGCAGTATATTGCCGATCTGCGCAGCCGCGGCCGATGATCACCGCGTGTGCCGGCAATTGAACCCGAGCAATGAAGCCCGTGCAGGCGAGCTTCGTTGCTCGGGCATTGCCGGGTAAAGCCGCCTGGGCGAGGTTGTCACTCAGCTGCCGCCAGTGCCGCACGCCAGAATGCCAGCAATTCGGCGACAATCTGCTCCATGCCGATCTGCGGTTGCCAGCCGGTATCGTTACACAGCCGGCGATTATCCCCTTCGAGAATCGGCTCATCGATCGGCCGCAGCCGTGCTGGGTCCACCCGAACTTCCACCGGCACACGCCCCTGCGCCAGCACCATATCGACGATATCGCCAATGCGTGTGGCCCGGCCCGAACAGAGATTGTAGACACTGCCGGGGGTGCCGTGCTGCATCAGCAGATAGAGCGCACGTGCCACATCGCTGATATGGGTAAAATCACGCCGTGGCTCCAGGTTGCCTACCTGCAGGATCGGCGGTTGCAGGCCGGCCTCGATCTGCGCCATCTGCCGGCAGAAGGTCTGGATTGAACAGCGATCGCCCTGATGCGGGCCGACATGGTTGAACGAGCGCGTCACGATCACATGCATACCATAACTATCGTGGTATTGCAGCCCGAGCAGCTCCTGGCCGACCTTACTGACACCATATGGCGAGCCGGGGCGCATCGGGTGATCTTCGCGAATCGGCACATGCTGCGGATCAACAATACCGTACTGGGCACTTGAACCGGCAATATGCACCCGTGCCTGCGGTGCATGGCTGCGCACTGCTTCGAGCAGATTAATCGTCCCCTCGACATTGGCGCGCATGGTCGCGACCGGCGCATCCCACGATGCGGTCGGATAACTCTGGGCGGCCAGGTGGTAGACAATCGCCGGGGCTGCCTTGCGAACCGCCGCCGCAACCGCATAGGGATCCTCGATATCCCCCTCGTGGATATGCACCCGATCGATACTCGCGCGCAGCGGCCGCAGGTCGCTACGCCAGCGTTTGAAGATATGAATCTCGTGATCGGGATGCGTCAGGAGCTCGGCAATCAGTGCACTGCCGACTGGCCCGGTTGGGCCGGTAATCAAGAAACGTGTCTTCATGTGTTTCCTATGGTTGCCACACGGTTATGAAGGCTCTATAATAATCCAACATTTGGAACACGCATACTGTAGCAGCCGCCGGAGGCAGTCATGGCCCTGATCAAAAAGCCCGGCACGACCAAGGGGATTGCTGCGTCGCAGCCGACGCCCGATACGAATGCCGAGCTCGACCCGCAAGGTACGACAACACCAGGTGCCGCCAAGGCTGCCGCACCCGTGATGCAGCCGGGCGTCGTCCTCCAGGGGCGTTATACCATCGAGGGAACTCTCGGCGTTGGTGGGATGAGTGTTGTATATCGTGGGCGCGATATGCGCTTCAAGGAAGTTGTTCGCCCGTGCGCCATTAAAGAGATGTATCAGAGTGCCCCCGATTCCGGTACTCGCCTGCTGAACCTCAAGAACTTCGAACGCGAATCAGGCTTATTGGCAACACTGACGCACCCGGCGATCCCCAAGGTGTATGATTTCTTTGAAGAGAATGGCCGGGTGTATCTGATCCTCGAACTCATCCCCGGCCAGGATCTTGAGACTGTGCTCGATGAAGCCGGCGGCCCGATCGACGAACGGCGTGTCTTGCACTGGGCTGTGCAGTTGTGTGATGTTCTGACGTATCTGCATCAGCAACAACCAGAACCAATCGTCTTCCGCGATCTCAAACCCTCGAATATTATGGTCACCGAGAATGACCGGATCGTGTTGATCGATTTCGGTATTGCCCGTGGCCTGGTGAGGGCCGACAAGAAGGGTACCGTGATCGGGACCGAAGGCTACTCGCCCCCCGAACAGTATCGCGGGGTCGCCGAGCCGGGCGGCGATATCTATGCGCTTGGTGCGACACTTCACCACCTGCTGACCGCCAGTGATCCACGGCTCGAAACACCATTCACCTTCCACGAACGCCCGCTCCGCCAGTTCAACCCGGCGCTTTCGGATGCATGTGTCGCAATTGTTGAGCGCGCCCTTGAGTACGACATGACGGCCCGCTGGCAGTCGGCAGCCGAGATGCGCGAGGCGCTTATGGCGGCACTCGGCCAGGCACCTGCCGGCGCAACCAGGCGTGCCGCCGCGCAGGTGGCCGCCGCCCCACGCAGCAGCCAGACGGAACTGGTCTGGAAGTTTAAGTGTGAGGATGAGGTGCGCTCGTCGCCATGCATCGCCAATGGCATGGTGTATGTCGGTTGCTACGACACCAATATATATGCGGTTGGGCTTGAGCGCGGCGATTTTCGTTGGAAGTATGCCACCGAAGGTGGGATCTCGTCATCACCGGCCTTCTGGCAAGACATGGTCTATATCGGTTCGGAGGATGGTGCCGTGTATGCGCTTGACGGCCGACGCGGCACCCTGCGCTGGTCATTCCGTACCGGCAAGCCGGTGCGATCATCACCGCGGATCGACGAACGGATCGTCTTCGTCGGTTCCGACGATCAGCATCTGTATGCGATCGATGGCTTGCGCGGCACCCTGATCTGGAAGTATCGCACCTGGATGCCGATCCGCTCCTCGGCAGCAATGGATAGCACATCGGTCTATTTCGGTGGCGGCGATGGGTATGTGTATGCAGTTGCGCTGAAGAATGGTGCAATTCTCTGGAAGCAGCGTACCCAACAGCCGGTGATTTCGTCGCCGACATGTGTCGATGGGATTGTGTATGTCGGCTCGATGGACAACCAGCTCTATGCACTCGATAGCGAAGGCGGCTGGCCGGTCTGGAAGTTCCGCACCGGGCACTATGTCAATTCGTCACCGGCATTTGTCGATGGGCGGGTGTATGTCGGCAGTGTCGACGGGGCGCTCTACTGTATTGATGCCAAGAATGGGCGTCAGGTATGGAAATACGAAACCGACAGCCAGATCACGTCGTCGCCGCGTGTCGAGAACGGCCGTATCTATTTTGGTGCCGCCGACGGCTTCATCTATGCGCTCGAAAGCGGCGGCTCACTGGCCTGGAAGTATGAAACCGGCGGGCCGGTGGTTTCGTCACCCACCATCAACGACGGGGTGATCTATATCGGTTCGATGGATCAGCATCTCTATGCCCTGCGCGCCTGAAGCCGCACCAGCGACGGAGTAACTCAATGTCGTCTTCCGATAGTCGCTCGCCCGATGATCATACGACTCAGCCGCTCGAACCGCCTGCATCCGCGTTGCACCATGTCGGGGTAATTGCAGCTGCCCGCCGCGATATTGGCCGGGTGCGTGAAATCAACCAGGATCAGGTCTTTACGCTGACGGCAAGCATGCCGCGTGCCGAACAGCATGTCACGATGGGCCTGTATCTGGTGGCCGACGGCATGGGCGGCCACGAGGGCGGTGAGGTGGCAAGCAGCATGGCGGTAGCCGAGATTGTGCGCCATGTGCTGGCCGAGCTGCTGCTGCCGGCGCTGAGCGGCGAAATGAACGCCAGTATGCAAGCGATTGTTGCTGCCGCGATCGAACATGCCAACCATATGATCTGGAGCCACGCACGGGCGCTCGGCAGCGACATGGGAACAACATGCACTGTTGCGCTATTGCTTGGCCATTCGCTCTCGATCGGGCATGTCGGCGATACACGTGCCTATCTGATCGGCAACGACGGTATTCGGCTGCTGACGCGCGATCATTCGGCTGTCGGGCGGCTGATTGAGCTTGGCCAGCTCGACGAAGCAGAAGCCCGTGAACATCCGCTCCGCTCACAGCTCTATCGAACACTCGGGCAAACGGCGCATGTGGCGGTTGATGTTGTCTATGAACGGATCACTGAGGCGACCCATCTGCTGCTGGTCAGCGACGGCTTATGGGGGCTGGTCGATGATGCGGTCATGTGCGAGATCGTGCAACAGCATGAACCGGCGGTAGCCTGTGCCGAACTGATCGCACGTGCCAATGCCGCCGGTGGCGAAGACAATATCTCGGCAGTGGTCGTGGTATTGCCGCCCCCATTGGCCGAGGAGCATGACGAATGAGCACAGAGGCACGCATTCGTCTCAATCAACTTCTCAGCCGCACGGCGATTGCCAGCAGTACCGAGCAACAGCTCGTATATGTGCTGCTCGATATCCAACCCGAAGGGGTGCCGGCACAACTGCCGCAGCTGCCGCTTAATCTGTGCCTGCTGATCGACCGTAGTTCTTCGATGAAAGGCGAACGCATTGCACAGGTGAAAGCTGCGGCGCTTCGTATTGTTGAATTGCTTGGCGAGACCGATTTCTTTTCGCTGGTGGTTTTTAATGATCGCGCCGAGGTGCTTGCCCCGGCAATGCGGGTGATCAACAAACAGGATCTACGCCAGATCATCAGCCGGATCGAGAGCGCCGGCGGTACCGAAATGGCAAACGGCCTGGCAATGGCCTTGCAAGAGGTACAGCGACCGCTGGTGAAGCAGGGTGTGAGTCGTATTCTGATGCTGACCGACGGGCGTACCTATGGTGATGAGGGGCAGTGTGTCGAAATTGCGCGCAGGGCACAGGCTCGCTCGATCGGTATCACGGCTCTCGGGATCGGCACTGAATGGAACGAAGATCTGCTCGAAACGATCACGGCGAGCGAAAATAGCCGTGCTCAGTATGTGGCACAGGCTCGCGATGTAGCCACGATCTTTGCGGATGAAGTGCAACAGATGCATGCCGTGTTCGCGCAGCGGGTTCGGCTCACGGTCGCCGGCCGCCCGGGCGTATTGATCCGCTCGCTCGACAAAGTCAAGCCGTTTATTGCACCGGTGCCGATCATCGAAGAACAGGATCTGCATTGGGTAGCGCAGCTTGGCGACTGGTCAGGCAGCGAATCACAGTCGTTTCTGGTCGAAGTAGTTGTGCCGCCGCTGCCGATTGGGATGCATCCATTGTTGAAACTGCAACTGCAGTACGATCTGCCGGCGGCAGGGGTTCGCGATCAGATCGTCGATGCGATTGTGCGCATCAATAGCCTGGCGGCCGAAGATGTGCAGTATCAGGTTGAGCCGACCGTCAAGCACTGGCTCGAACGGCTGGTTGCCTACCGGTTGCAGGCGCAGGCCTGGCAGAAGGCCGAAGCAGGCGAGATCGCGGCGGCGAGTGCGCATCTCAAGATGGCAAGCACACGGCTGCTGAGCGCCGGCCAGATCGCACTGGCGCATATGATCGATGCAGAAGCAGCACAACTAAGCCAGAGCGGCCAGGCAAGTGAAGAGGGGCGTAAGCGGATCAAATTCGGCACGCGCGGCCTGGTCGGGCCGATACAATATCGCCAGATCGAACACGAAGGGTAAGTGGGGTACAACAATGCTTGTGTGCCCGTTCTGCCAGGCGCAACAACTCGACGGCACGATCTTCTGCACGGTGTGTGGCGGTGGGATGAGTGATTCCGGCACTCCGGAAACAACCCGCAGCCTGGAGGTACCGGCACCTCGCCGAGTGGCGGCGGCAACCGGCACAACCGAACCGGGAATGAACGGTGGCATACCTATCGATCTGTTTGTCTTTGCCAGTCGGCGGCGGATCCGGGTTGTCGTTGATGATGAGGTTCTGGTTGGCCGATCCGACAGCGCCAAGGGAATCTTTCCCGATGTCGATCTTGGCCCGGATGGCGGGTTTGAATCGGGTGTATCGCGGCGGCATGCGATCCTTGCCATACGCCATGGCCGCATGACAATCGAGGATCTGGGGAGTTCGAACGGTACGTTTATCAATGGCCGCCAGATCGCACCGTCAGCGGTTGAGCCGTTGCGGAGCAATGACGAAGTGCAGTTCGGCACGCTGCGGGTACGGATCGCGATTGAATCGACTTCAGGCTGAAGGAGGAGCGTTTGGCACGGACGATTATATTGCATATCGCCGGTGAAGATCCGGTTCTTGCCGATATCGATCAGGAGCCTGCCCCGGGTGATATGTTCCTGAAGGTCACGAATATGCGTAAGCGCGACGGAAAAGATGTGCCGTACCTGGCGGCAGGTGTGCAGAGTGTGATTTTCCCCTGGCACCGAATCACGTTTGTCGAGATTATGCCGAGCGAAGAAGAGCGCGGTTCGGTGATCGATTTCTTCAGATCCTGACGCGATACCAGTATGGGTAGGCTTCGCTGAATCCCAGTGACGCATACAGCCGGCGGGCGGGCAGGTTCGTCTCAACCACCTGCAGGTAGGTGTGCGATGCACCACGGCGGGCCGCCCATGCCATGATGCCGTGCATGAGCCGGCGGCCATACCCACGGGCACGAAGGGGGCTTTCCGTCACAACATCAAAAACACCCACGTGGATGCCATCGAGCACGGCGATCGCACATGCCGCCACCTGATCGGGGGCGTCGTCGGCCATGATTGCGGCATTGAGGCGGGGCATGGCGATCGCCGCCAGTATCTGCTGATGCGCAATCTGCTCTGCAGGATCGCTCTGGTGCAGCCGGCTGAACGTGCTGATCCAGGTGGCAAGCGGCAGATCATGCGGTTCGGCTGCCTGGCTGAGATCCGGTTCGCCGGCGGTCATCGACCGCTGAAGCACCAGGGCACCGGCACGCCGTTCGTAGCCGCGCTGCGCAAGGATCGCATCAAGCTGTGCCGGCTGCGAACCATGGGTCAGGCGAAAGACGGCCGGCAGCCCATGCTCGCTGTAGAACCGCTCGACTTCAGCGATCCGCTGTTCGAGATCATCGCCGGTATGCCATTCCAGTGCGGTGACGGAGTTGGCGCGCCGGGTGTGGCCATAGGCGAACTGGGCGATCCAGCCGCCGATCGGCCGGATGTGCGGCGCCGGCCATGCGCGCAGGGCAATCTGTTCGAGCTGCATCTCGTTCACAAGGGCTTCCTTTGCTGCGTGTTCAGTCGATGGCCGGCATGCGGCACAAAGGGCAGCGCTGCTGTTCGGCACAGGTGGCGGCGTGCCGGCCGACGATCTGTTCATACGCGATCGGATCTGTCGCGCCTTCGGTAACGATCGCCAGCACCCGGCTGTGTGGCCCGAGGCCCAGGATGGTCCGTTCCTCGGTATCGAGGGCGAGGAGCCCGGCCAGCCCGGCTGCCCCGGTTTCGCCGGCAATGATCCCGGCAGCGGCAAGCAGCCGCATAGCTTCACGCGCCTGCTCATCGGAGACGGTTGTAGCGGCATCAAGCCCATGCTGTAAGAGCGGCCAGGCGATCAGCGATGGTGCGCCGCAGTTGAGCCCGGCCATGATCGAATCGTGCGGGCCGGGAATATCGACCAGCGTGCCGGCTTTGAGCGATTCCAGCACACATGCTGCACGTTCCGGTTCGACCCCTACGATGCGTGGGCCACCCGGCCGACGGTAGTGGCGGATGACGGCAGCCGCAAGTGCGCCGACACCCATCTGCACCATCACGAGATCCGGTGCCGCCGGCAGTGCATCATCGACCTCGTGGAAGATCGTACTATACCCCTCGATCACCTGGTGTGGAATGCGTTCATACCCCGGCCACGAGGTGTCGGAGATCACCAGGCAATCGGCAGTGGCGAGGGTTGCCGAACGGGCGACGGCATCATCATAGGTACCATCGACGACGATCACCGTGGCACCTTCGCCAAGCAGTGCATCGATACGTGCCGCGGCCGTGCCGGCCGGCACAAGAATGGTTGCGGCACAGCCGAGCCGGCGTGCCATATGAGCCACCGCACGACCATGGTTGCCGTCAGTAGCGGCGGCAAGTCTCAGATGGTGTGGTTGCACCTGCAGACGCAGGTCATCGATCGTTTCCCACGCAGCCAGCCCGCCGAGATGGGCTTCCAGGGCACACCTGATAGCCCATGCGGCACCGAGGATCTTGAAGGCCGGTAACCCCATCCGGCAGGTCTCTTCCTTGATCCAGATCTCGCCGATACCGAGGTGTTGAGCCAGCGCGGGTGCCTGGCGCAGTGGTGTGGCCTGATACCCCGGCAGGCGGCGGTGAAACGCCAGCGCTGCCCGATCGGGCAACGGTGCGGGCGTTCTGTGCACTACCGGATTGTGATAGAACCGCATGAACTATTCCTGTATAATCGATTGCCGTAATGGTATCGCCCCTGATGCCGGCGTATCATAGCATAGCCGTGTGCAGCATTCCAGTGTTGCAATCCGATCGCCACTCGGGCGCGTATCCATAAGCAAGAACCTGCTGACGTTCTCGCATGGGGGCTGCAGCCGAACCGCAAGAGCGTTGACGGAGCCCTGGTCGCCGGCAGTAATTCTTGCAAGAAACGAGAGATTAATAAGATGCAGCCATCATCATTTTTATCTTCTTCCGAGCGCGACGGAGTCGTGGTTGGTGATCGAGCACCCGATTTCACCCTGCCCGACCATACCGGCATGTTGCTGACACTCAGTGAACAGACACGAAGTGGGCCAACGGTTCTCTTCTTCTACCCCAGGGCAAACACGCTGGTGTGTACCGCCGAGGTATGTGCATTCCGCGATCGTTATGCCGAGTTTGCCGAGGCCGGGGCGCATGTGATTGGTATCAGTGCGGATCCACCGGCAGTAAACCGGGCGTTTCATGCACGCTTCAATCTGCCGTTTGTGCTGCTGAGCGACAGCAACAATCAGGTGCGCAGCCGGTATGGTGCATTACGGGCATTTGGCATGATCCATAGCCGTGCAACCTATGTGATCGATGCACAGCAGATCATCCGCCGCATTATCGTGGCACAACTCGACGCCGAGCGCCATGTACGCGAGGCGCTGGCCCAGATCCTGGCGGCATGATGGTTGTTCACGGCAAAGAGTGCCGACCACCGACGATCCGCTTTGTGCCGGAGTGCTGGGTGTTATGTTACATCGCGGCAATCATGAAAAGCCGGCGGAACGGGTAGAGTGTACGGCCATCGGCCCGGCGCGGGTAGGCCCGGCGCAGGCGTTCGCGATACGCCGTCAGGAAGAGATCCCGTTCATCATCGGCGAGGCCGTTGAGGATGGGGCGAAGCCCGGTACCCTTGACCCACTCAAGTACCGGATCGTCGCCTTCGAGCACCTGCAGATATTCCGTCTCCCAGATATCCAGGCTTCGGGCCGTATCGGCCAGCAGATCATAATAGTCGGCAGCCGAGGCAACCCATGCCGTTGCCGTTGCCTGATGCAGTTTATCGGAACCAAGTGGCCGGCCACCGGGCCCGCCATTGGCGAGGGTTTCGCGCATCAGCCGATGTGAGGGGGCATCCACGGCGGTTGCCGTTGCGTGTGGCTGTTTAGGGGAACCAGGGGGCCGCCCCCCGGGCCCGCCATTGGCGAGGGTTTCGCGCATCAGCCGATGTGAGGGGGCATCCCAGCTTAGCGGCATCTGCACGGCAAGCAAGCCACCCGGCGGCAGCAAGCGCAGCAGGCGCGGAAACAGCTCGTTGTGCCCGGCAACCCAGTGCAATGTCGCATTCGAATAGATCAGATCGGGTGCTTCCGGTGGTTGCCAATCTGCAATATCGGCCTGGATCCAGGTAACCGAACCGGGTGTTGCAGCGGCCTGCTGCAAGATTTGTGGCGAGTTGTCGCGGCCATAGACACGTGCTGCCGGCCAACGCTCGGCGATCATGCGCGTCACCTGGCCAGTGCCGCAGCCGAGGTCGTAGATCACCTGGGGGTTAGCCGGCGGCACACGGCTGAGTAGTTCGAGAGCCGGGCGCAAGCGGTGATCGGCAAATGCCAGGTATTGGCCGGGATCCCAACGATTGCCGGCGATCTGGCTCTGGTGGATCGAGGCTGGCATCGACACTCTCGTCTTGTGGTAGGGGCATGGGGTTGCCGCTGTGCGGCAACCCACCTTCTGCTGGAGGATCGCAGAACATACTGGCGGTCCAGGAGGGATTCGAACCCCCAACACCCAGTTCCGAAGACTGGTGCTCTATCCATTGAGCTACTGGACCATTTGGCTTCCTACTGTGGTATTTCGCACTTCGGTCGGCTGCCTAAAACGGTGTTGACCACATTGTTGACCACATCACGGGTTCGGTCGGGCATCGCGTGGGCGTAAAAGTTAAG
>CALLZL010000700.1 GCA_937859575.1 uncultured Chloroflexota bacterium | reverse complement strand
CTTTGATCGATGGCTGAATGCGCCGGATCTCTTCAATCACGGTGGCACCGAGGTTCAACCCTTCGTGGGCCTGGGCATAGTAGGTGATCTTGACCCGATGCCCAAGGCGCGCATGCCCACGCAATGGTGCGAGTTCGCCTACCATGGTGCGCAGCAGCGTTGTCTTTCCACTGCCGTTTGGGCCCATCAGTGCCACCCGCCGGCCACGGAAGATCTCGCGGTCGGCAATTGTGATCAACACCTTCTCGCCGGCCGGTGTGGCATAGCCGATCGCGAGTTTTTCGAGCTTCAATACCATATCACCGCCGCGCAGATCGGTATTCATGCGGATCGCCAGCTTCTTCTGCTGTTCGGGTCGATCGATCAGCTGCTCAACTCGCCCCGAGCCCCCCTCCCATCCCTCGCGCATGCGTTCCAGCCGCCGCTCGCGGCCACGCGCCTGTTTGCTCAGCTGGCTGTTCTTGAAACGCCGGATGAACTCCTCGGTCTTGGCAATATACTCCTGCTGCGATTGGTATTGCTTCATCAACAGTTCGAGCCGCGCTGCCTTGAGCTCAAGATACTTGTTATACCCCGCCGGGTAGTCGCCATCGAGCCGGCCAAAAGCGACCTCGAGCGTGCGATTGGTCACTTTGTCGAGGAAGTAACGGTCGTGCGAAATCACTATCAGTGTGCCGTCCCAATCGCGCAGAAACCGTTCGAGCCATTCCAGCGCCGCCAGATCAAGATGGTTGGTCGGTTCGTCAAGCAGCAGCAGATCGGGATCCGAAAGAAGCGCCGCCGCCATGGCCGTACGGGTCTTCTGGCCACCGCTGAACTGCGCTACCGGCTGATCAAGCTGCTCGTCGGTAAAGCCCAGGCCATGCAGAATCATCTCCATACGACGTTCGATATCATAGCCGCCGGCATGCTCAAACTGGTGCGTCAGATTGCCGTAGCGCTCCATGCGCGCTTCCCAATCGGATGCATTGGTATCGGCCAGGGCATGTTCAAGCCGCGCTATCTCGTCGCGCAGCTGGTTGAGATGTGTAAGCGAGATCTCCATCTCTTCGCGCAGTGTGCGGTTGGTGTTGAAAACCGCCTCTTGCGCGAGTACGGCGACGCGTGTGCCGCGTGCCATGTGTACTCCGCCACGTGTCGCGGTTTCGCTACCGGCAATAATCTTGAGCAATGTGCTCTTGCCGGCACCATTGACGCCGACAATCGCGACTTTATCGCCGCGCGCAATCTGAAAACTGATATCGCTGAAGATATGCTCGGCACCATAATATTTGGTCAGCCCGCCAACGCTGAGCAGTGACATAACATCCTCACATGAAAAAAGCCGTGGGCAGTCGCCTGCGCCACGGCGTTTGTAGATACAAGTTTACATAATCATTCTACGAAGGGGCGCACGTATCCTGGGGTTTGCTATTTCAGATCAACTGCGAGCAACACCACAGGCATCACAGCAAACACTCCTGCGTACATAACCGGATCGTTCGGCGGGCGCTATGCCCGGCTTCAAGATACCATGCTTTTCGTATGAGTGTCAATCGGCCATGAGTCTGAGCTGCACTCTGCGCACGTTGGCTTCAGGCCGACCGGCATGCTTTGTTAACGAAAAGTCACTACGCTTGGTATACCCCACATGTTATGATGCCATATACCTCATAACAGGTAGTGTTACAAGTATTTTTGAGCAGAGGCGGGCTGTGAGTCGACGTTTCTGGTACCGAGCAGGAATCATCCTGTTGTTTGCCGTGCAGCTTACGACTGCAGTATCACCGATAACGGCACAGCAGGCACAGCCAGAACTGATCCCGGTGACCCTGCAACTAAAGTGGCGGCATCAGTTTCAATTTGCCGGCTATTATGCAGCACAACAGCAGGGATACTACCGGGCGGCCGGCCTCGATGTCACTATTGTAGAAGCAGGCCTGACCGATGATCCGGTCGAGGTTGTTGTGCGTGGTGATGCCGATTTCGGCATCTCGATGTCGGATCTGATACTGCACCGCGCCCGTGGCGCGCCGGTCGTCGCGTTGGCAGCAATCTTCCAGCATTCGCCGATCGTCTTCCTCGGCCTCGAACGCTTCGCGATCGAGAGTATTCATGATCTTGCCGGGAAGCAAGTCATGGTCGAGCCGAATAGCGGTGAACTCCTTGCCTATCTGCAGGCCGAAGGAGTGCCGATCGGCGAGATCAGCCAGCAACCCCATACCTTCACGACCAACCTGCTGCTGGATGGCGATATTGCCGCACTTTCGGCGTATCTGACGGATGAGCCGTTTGTGCTCCGACAGGCAGGGATCGGGTATCGCATGCTGAGCCCACGCAGCAGCGGGATCGACTTTTATGGCGATACGCTCTTCACCACCGAACGGCAGATCCGTGAACGACCAGAAGTTGTGCGTGCATTTGTCGATGCATCGTTACGCGGTTGGAACTATGCCCTCGATAATCCAGAAGCACTGATCGATGTCATCCTGACACAGTATAGTCGGCGTCATAGTCGCGATCACCTGCGCTATGAGGCGGCACAATCACGGCGCCTGATCATACCCGATGTCGTCGAAATCGGCTATATGAATCCCGGGCGTTGGCAGTATATTGCCGAGACATATGCGGATCTCGGCTTGATGCCACACGATGTATCACTCAAAGGGTTCTTGTATCAGAGCAATACCGGCGAGGATCTCAGCTGGCTCTATCTGCTGCTGGCCGGGGCGCTGCTCGTGCTGGGTGGGGTGACATTTGTCGCCGCACGTATCTATCGGCTGAATAATTCGATCCGCAATGAGATCGCCGAACGCATGCGGATCGAAGAGCACCTGCGCGCACTCGAGCGTCGCTATCGCGTGTTGGCCGAGCATGCACCCTTCCCGGTAGTGATCATACATAGTGATAGTGGCCGCATCATGTACACCAACGCCGAAGCACTGCGTACCTTCAATATTAGCCGCGAACAGGCTCGTGCGATGTTGGCGAGCGAGCTCTATGCCCGTGAAGATGAAAGCCAGACATTAATTGCCATGATTGCCGAGCAAGGGCGTGTGCATAACCGCGAGGTCTTGTTGCAAACTGCCCATGGCGAGAGCTTCTGGGCCAGTATTTCGGCAGCAACAATCACCTTTGAGGAAGAACCGGCGATCTTTCTGGCGCTCATGGATATCAGCGAACGGAAACGGCTCGAACTTCGCCTCGAATCGATGGCGATGACCGATGTGCTGACCGGGCTGTTCAACCGGCGTTTCTTTACCCAGCGCGGTGAACATGAGATCCGTCGGTCGCAGCGCTATAATCAGCCTCTTTCGCTGATCGTCTTTGATGTCGATCTCTTCAAGCAGGTGAATGATAGTTATGGCCATGCCGCCGGTGATGCGGCTCTGCAAGAGATCGCCGCGACACTGCGTAGTAGCCTGCGTGATAGCGATGTTGCCGGGCGCATTGGTGGTGAGGAGTTCGGCGTGTTGCTGCCCAACACCTCGCTGGCGGCGGCATTGCAGCTTGCCGATCGGATGCGCCTTGCAATTGCTGCCAGCCGTATTGCGATCAACAATCACGAGCTGCGTGTCACCGCGAGTTTTGGTGTCGCATCAGCCGGAGATTCGCTCAGCAGCCTCGATGCGCTGCTGAGTGCGGCCGATAGGGCGCTCTACCGCGCCAAAAGTGGGGGGCGTAACCGTGTCGTTTCGGCGGCTGCGATCGCTGCTGAGCATTCTGCTCAAGTTGAACCATCATAGCTGCACCGCCGGCGAAGCCGCCAGACACACCCGGAAACAGTGTTCGAGGCCGAGCCTCACTGACCTTGACGAAGCCCCGAATAGGTAGCCGCCACCGGCTATCTGCTCGGGGCTTCGTGCTATAATCTGAGCTTGGATCGTTGTTGCCAGGAACAAGACGATGCATGCAGGGCATGACGGGCGTGAGGATCCGGTGTCGGCAGGGTTGTACGAACGAATCTATGCCGCAGCAGCACTGGTGCCGGCCGGTATGGTTGCAACCTACGGCGATATTGCGCATATTGTTGGTGCAGGTGTCGATGGTCGTATGGTTGGCGAGGCGCTTGCTGTATTGCCGAAGCAGCGAGCGGCGGTGGTGCCATGGCAGCGCATCCTGAGCCGTGATGGCACGATCAGCACGCGTGGCCTGCAGCAGCAGGCGCTGCTCGAAGCCGAGGGGGTCGCCTTCGACCATACTGGTCGGGTGATATTGGCGCGCCATCGTTGGGCCGGCCCTTCCGCCGCCGATGCGGCTCGCCTTGGCCTGCGGTGCCTGCCGCCGCGCGATGATGCCGAACAATTGTCGCTCTTGTAACGGATTGCCGCTGTGGTGCTGCCGGTGCAGCACGAAAGAAACAGATTGCAATGAAGCACTTCTCGGGATGGGATCCATCACGCTGGGCAAGCCTGAAGCCGTTCGGGATCGGCGAGCAGCGCCCCAACAACTACCTCGAGATCTGGAAGGCCCTGCGCGATAACCGTGACCAGCTCGCCTACGCTTGGCGCATCCTCAGCCAGGGGGTGTGCGATGGATGTGCCCTTGGGACATCCGGCCTGCACGACTGGACGCTCGACGGGGTACATCTGTGTAATATCCGCCTTCGTCTGCTGCGCCTCAACACCATGCCCGAGCTTGATCTCGGCCTGCTGGCCGATGTCGCCGCCCTGCGTAGGCGTTCCAGCAGCGAATTGCGCGATCTCGGGCGTCTGCCGCTGCCTATGATTCGCCATGCCGGCGAACCAGGCTTTCGTACGCTCCCTTGGGCCGCAGCGATCGACCTGATCGCCGAGCGGATTCGTACCACCACCCCCGATCGGCTGGCATTCTATCTGACGAGTCGCGGAATGCCGAATGAGTCGTATTATGCTGCGCAGAAAGCAGTGCGGGCGATCGGCACAAACTCGATTGACAACGCGGCACGGATCTGCCATGCACCGAGTACGGTGGCATTGAAGCAGATGATTGGTGTCGCAGCGACCACCTGTTCGTACAGCGACTGGATCGGCAGCGATCTGGTGGTTTTTATCGGCTCGAATGTAGCGAATAACCAGCCGGTAGCGACCAAGTATCTGCACTATGCCAGGCAGGCCGGCACAAAGATCGCGGTTGTCAATACCTACCGCGAGCCAGGCATGGAACGCTACTGGGTGCCGTCGGTGCCCGAGAGCGCACTCTTCGGTACGCGGCTGGCGGATCGCTTCTTTCTGATCGATACCGGTGGCGATGCAGCCTTCCTCAGTGGGGCGTTGAAACACCTGGTGGCAACCGATCAGCTGGATCATAGCTTCATTCGCGATCACACACATGGATTCGAGGCGCTGCTGGCCGAACTGGCACAGCAATCATGGGAGGCGATCGAACGCGCTTCCGGCACGACGCGCGCCGAGATCTGTGCATTTGCCGACATGCTCGGCAGCGCCCGCAGTGCAGTGCTCGTCTGGAGCATGGGGGTCACGCAGCATCTATGCGGCGAAGATAATGTTCGTGCGATTGTTAATCTTGCACTGGCGCGCGGCTTTCTTGGGCGCGAGAAGTGCGGCCTGATGCCGATCCGTGGCCATTCGGGTGTGCAGGGAGGGGCCGAAATGGGCGCATATTCGAGCGCATTGCCGGGCGGCCTGCCGCTCAGCGAAGCGAATCTGGCTCACTTTGGCGAGTTGTGGGGCTTTCCGGTGCCGGCCGAGCCCGGCCTTACCGCCCCCGAGATGCTTGATGCTGCCGCAGCCGATCGGCTTGATCTGTTGTTTGCCGCCGGCGGCAATTTCCTCGAAGTCTTGCCGGATCCGCCGGCGGTCGAGGCAGCGCTGGCACGTGTGCCGCTGCGGGTGCATATGGATATCCCCCTCGCATCGCAGATGCTGGTTGATCCCGCCGAGACGGTGCTGTTGCTGCCGGCCGCAACCCGTTACGAGATCCCCGGTGGTGTCACCGAAACCAGCACCGAGCGGCGTGTGATCTTTAGCCCTGAGATCCCCGGCCCACGGGTGACGGGTGCGCGACCCGAGTGGCAGGGATTTGGCGAACTGGCGGCACGGGTACGGCCGGAATATGCCGCACAGGTGCGCTTCGCCGATACAGCGGCGATTCGGGCGGAAATCGCCCGCGCCGTGCCGTTCTATGCCGGGATCGAGCAACTGTCGCAGGCCGGTGATCAGTTTCAGTATGGCGGGCCGATGCTGTGTACCGGCGGCGTCTGCCCGACACCTGATGAACGGGCGCATTTTGTGCCGGTGCCGCTGCCCGACAATGCAGCGCCGCCGGGCATGCTGCGGGTTGCGACCCGACGCGGCAAACAGTTCAATAGTATTGTTCACGAACATCGTGATGCACTCAACGGTGCCGAGCGCGAGGCGATCCTGATCAGTGCCGAAGATGCCGCCCGGCTTGGTATGCGCAACGGCGACCCACTGCGGTTGTACAACGACCAGGGCGAGCTGCATGGCCGGGTGCTGATTGCGGCACTGCGCCCCGGAAACCTGCAGGTTCACTGGCCCGAGGGTAATGTCTTACTGGCCGGCAAGCGCCGTTCGCCACAGGCCGGGATCCCCGATTATAATGCGTTTGTGTTTGTCGAGCCGATGGGAACACAGCATGAGCAGCCCTGAGTTTGAAGCGGGTGCAGTGCGTGTCGGCAGCCGTGTGCCGGCACGTATTGTCGTGCTCGATGGGCGGCAGCGTACGACGCGGCGTGATCAACTGGCGGCCGAAGAACCACTCGAGATTCGGCTCGAAGCCGCTGGGCAGCAACATTCACTGGCGATCACCATGCGTACACCGGGGGCCGATTTCGAGCTGGCGGCCGGGTTTCTGCTCAGCGAAGGGTTGATTACACAGCGTGATTCGATCGACCGTATTCGCTATTGTATTGACGACGAGCATGATGACCAACAGCGCTACAATGTTGTCACGGTGGCGCTGCGGCAGGCGGAACTACCGGATCTGGCCGGTAGCGCCCGGCAATTCCCGATCAGCAGTTCGTGTGGGGTCTGCGGGCGCGATTCGATCGACATGCTGCGCCGGCGTATTGGTGCAGTGGCGCCCGGGCCGCTGGTAGCAGCGACGGATCTCTATGCGCTGCCCGAGATCGTACAGGCCCACCAGAGCATCTTTGCGGCAACCGGCGGGTTGCATGCGGCAGCTCTCTTCGATGCGGTGCAGCCGGGCAAGGCACTGGCAGTGCGCGAGGATGTCGGGCGGCATAATGCGCTCGACAAACTGATCGGTTGGGCGTTGCTCAACGGGCGGTTGCCGCTGACACAGGCAATCGTACTGGTGAGCGGCCGGGTGAGTTTCGAGATCGTGCAGAAGTGTGCCGCTGCCGGGGTACCGATCCTGTGTGCGGTTTCGGCACCAAGCAGCCTGGCGGTTGCCACAGCACGCGAGATTGGCATGACACTGGTCGGTTTTCTGCGAGGGCAGCGAGCCAATCTGTATGCCGGCGCAGAACGAATCATCTCCTGATTGAAGCAAGAAACTGGAGCAACACACATGGCGAACATTGTCCGTTTTGGGGTTGTCGGTGCCGGAGCAATTGCGCAGCGCGGTATTCTGCCGCATCTGAGCCAGGAAGATGTGCAGGATCGAGTGCGCCTGATGGCGGTGTGTGATCCGGTGCCGGGGCGCGCCGAGGCTGCTGCCGAGCGGTATGGTGTTGCCCATGCCTTCCAGACATTCGAGGAGTTGCTGGAGAGTGGTGAGGTTGATGCGGTGTCGATCGCCTCGCCGATCGGGCTGCATTACGAGCAGGGCAAGCTGGCACTCGAGGCCGGTAAGCACATCCACTTCAACAAGACGATGACCACCACCAATGCCGAGGCGACCGACCTGATCGAAACAGCACGCGCCCGTGGCCTGAAGATCGTGGCATCACCCGGCGAAATGCTGCGGCCGCACAATCAGCAGATCAAGCAGTTGATCGCCGAAGGTGCGATCGGCCAACTGTGCTGGGCAGTCTGTGGTGCGGCATTCGGCAACTACCACCAGGATGAAGAGTTCCGTACCGGTGATGATATTCTCTCGAATGTTGATCCTACCTGGTATTTCCGCAAGCCCGGGGGCGGCCCGCTCTATGACATGACGGTCTATTCGTTGCATGGATTGACCGGTATTCTGGGATCGGCGAAGCGCGTGACGGCGCTTTCGGGCACGCGGGTGCGAGAACGTGAGTGGCGGGGTGCCATGGTGCCCGTCGATGCCCACGACAATACGCTGATCCTGATCGACTTCGGCGATAATCTGTTCGCACTGGCCTATGGCACGCCGGCCGGCCGCGTGAGCGAAGGGTTCGGCGGCAGCTATTTCGGCACCACCGGCTCGATCGTCGGCCAGAAACTCAATGGCCAGCCGTTCGACTATCCGGGGCGTGATCGGGCCGAAACGCTACCGGGTGGTATTCAATCACTGCTACCGCATGTCGTCGGGCCGCATCAGTCAATTGGCGAACAGCATGTCTACGAAGATATTATGCAGCTTGTCGACTGGATCCGTGATGGGACGCCAACGATTGTAAGTGCTGAACATGCGCGGCATGTGATCGAGATCATCGAGGCGGGGTATCGTGCCGCCGAGACCGGCGAGACGCAGGAATTGACGACCACGATATGACGACGATCGACGCAACGCGCGCCGAAGCACCGCTGATTCTGACGCTCGATATCGGCACATCTTCGACACGGGCGCTGTTGTACGATGCCCGGGGGCGTGCTGTCGAGGGAATGAGCGCCCGTGAACGCAGTACGCAGCAGGTCACCAGCGACGGTACTGCCGAAGAAGATGCCGATGCCGCATTCCACCGCATCGAGCGTTGCATCGACGATCTGCTGCTCCATGCCGGGCCATTGGCCGATGCGATCGGCGCCGTTGCGATCGATACCTTTGTTTCGAATATTATGGCGGTTGATGCGGCCGGTAAGCCGCTGACGCCGTTGATCATCTATGCCGATACCCGCAATGGTGCCGATGCCGTCGAGTTGCAGCAGCGGCTTGACGAACGAAGGATCCACGAGCGAACCGGCTGCCTGTTGCGCACCTCGTACTGGCCGGCGCGGCTGGCATGGTTTCGCCGCGAATACCCCGAGATCTGGCGTGACGCGGCACGCTGGATCACAATCGGCGAGTATCTCGAACAGCGCCTCTTTGGCAGAAGCCGGGTTAGCTATTCGGCGGCAGCCTGGAGCGGCCTGCTGGATCGGCGGCAGCTGATATGGGATACTCCGTTGCTCGATGCGTTGCGGCTCGATGCATCACGGCTTTCACCGCTGGTCGATATTGATGCACCGCAGCAAGGGCTTACCGGTACGGCTGCCGTCCGCTGGCCGGCGCTGCGCGATATCCCCTGGTTCCCGGCGATCGGTGATGGCGCGGCGGCCAATATCGGCAGTGGCTGTATCGGGCCGGATCGGGTCGCAATCACGGTTGGAACGACCGGTGCACTGCGGGTGGTACGGCCGCATGTGGCGCGTGTACCGCATGGGCTCTGGTGTTATCGGGTCGACCGGCGGCGGGCATTGCTGGGAGGGGCCACCAGCGAAGGCGGCAATGTCTATTCGTGGCTGCGGCGTCTGTTGTATCTGAGCGGCGGGCCGGATGTAACCGAGCGCTCACTGGCGGCAATGCCCCCCGACAGCCACGGGCTGACGATCTTGCCGTTTCTGGCCGGTGAACGCAGCCCCGGATGGGCCGGTGATGTCAGCGGCGTTGTCGCCGGATTGACTCTTGGCACCGGCCAGATCGATCTGTTGCGCGCCGGGCTTGAATCGATCGCCTATCGCTTTGCCCTGATCGCCGAGCAGATCTTTGCTGCCGAAGAACAACCGACCCAACTGATCGCCAGTGGCGGCGCGCTCTTGAGTTCGCCGACATGGATGCAGATCATTGCCGATACACTCGGCCGCCCGGTGACGGTATCGTCGGAAGGGGAAGCAACCAGCCGAGGCTGTGCGCTCCTGGCGCTCGAAGCACTTGGTGTGATCGATACCCTGGCCCGCCTGCCGGCCGCCGTAGGCGAAACCTACGAGCCGGATACCGACCGTCATGCATGCTATCGTAGCGCACTCGAACGGCAACGCCGGCTCTACGACATGCTGATCGGCCAGGGCTGGCGTTAGCACACTACTTCAAAAGCGTCATCGAGACGACCGTCATGCTGAGTGGGCGACTAGATGCAGTGCATGCCGGTAGGGTGCGGGTGTTCCACAGGCGTACCCAATAATCCGGATGCTCGAAGTTGGGGCGCAGTTCGCGCCGCCACGAAACCGAACCGGGGTAGCCAAGCGCCGGGTCATATGTGACCTCGCCGACACGCATACGCCGGCAGACGCAGTTGGCCGCTGAAGGAAAACATTCGGGTGCGCGTTCGAGGCGCTCGCTCAGCTCAAATAGCCGATCGATCGTTAATGCCGAAACCCACGACGTGCCACACGTGTCGTGCAGGAGCCTGCGCTGCGCATGCTGTACTTCCACTTCTTGCAGGCAGTTGCGGCCATTTATCATCACCTGCACAACCATGCGATAGTTGGGGGCGGGGCGCGATTCCCATAATGCTGCACTCGCGATGCGCCGGGCCGGTAGCGGGGTTGGCGCACTTGTGGCACCAATCAATCCGACCGACATCACCATGAGTGTGAGGCCGACAAAAGTGAGGCGCAGACCGAGAGGGATCGCTAACATAGGCGGTGTCCGTACTCGTCGACGGGGGTAAGCCACTCTGCTCAGAGAGCATTGTACTGAGTTCAATAGATACTGTCAATGGTTTGTTAATAAAGATGAAGAAGGCATGTCGGCAGCGCCGGCGGAACGCACAATCGCTCGTGGTAACAACCACGAGCGATTGAAATGGAGCGGGAGACGGGGTTCGAACCCGCGACCTGCACCTTGGCAAGGTGCCGCTCTACCAACTGAGCCACTCCCGCTGACACCGGGGAGTATAGCATACCTTGTGCAAAGATGCAAATACATGCGGGTTTTTTATTGATTGACAGCCGCCCGACTCTCTGCTATACTCGCGCTTAATCGTTTAACCCCGAATCCATGGAAGAAAGGCACCGCTGTCGTGGCGACGTCGCACACGACAATCAAGCAGGTTGCGGAGCGCGCCGGTGTTTCAACGGCGACGGTTTCGTATGTGCTGAATGGTACCGGCACCGTAACGGACGAAACGCGGCGGCGTGTGCTGAGCGTGGTTGCCGAGCTGAACTACCAGCCACGCTATGCGGCGCAAAGCCTGCGGGGGCGCAGCCAGACGTTGGGAATACCATTGATGGCGGCACCCGAGCGGCTGGCGGATCCGGTGTTTGCCGAAGTGCTGGCCGGTTTCTCTGATGCAGCGGCGCAGCGTGGTTACTACCTGTTATTGGCACCAGTCGAACCGGATGCCGACGATGTCGAGGTATGTCTGAACCTGGCGCGTAGCGGCCGGGTTGATGGGCTGGTACTGCTTGATATGCGGGTTGATGATCCACGGGCGCTCGCACTGTGCCAGGCCGGTGAGCCACACGTATGTGCCGGGCCACCGCCGGCCGGCTGTCACAGCCCGGCGGTGGTTGTCGATACTGAAGCCGCTGCCGCCCAGGCCACCACGCATCTGATCGGCCGCGGGCATCATCGCATTGCGCTCATCCAGCTTCCCTCCGAGCTCGCCGAGAGCGAGCCGCGCTATCTGGGGTATGCCGCAGCCCTGGCGGCTGGTGGGATCCTGGTCTCCCCCGAGCTGATTGTCGAGGCTGGGCGTACCGAAGAGCATGGCTATCATGCCATGCAAGAGCTCCTTGCCGCTGCCGAGCCGCCGACTGCGGTATTGGCATGTAGCGACGAACTGGCGTTTGGGGCACTGCATGCGCTTTATGATGCCGGTTTTGAAGGTGGGCGCGATGTGTCGCTGAGTGGTTTTGATG
>CALLZL010000699.1 GCA_937859575.1 uncultured Chloroflexota bacterium | reverse complement strand
CAGCGAGGCATCGGCGGCAATCGGCGCGCTGCCGGCCGATGCACCTGCCGAGCTCGAAGAGCGTTTGCGGCTGGCATTGCGCTACTTCGGCGGTGCATAAGTTGCCACTTGAGCAACAGATTGCGCTTCCCCACGCCCTATTTCCCAAACTTGTGTCTTGCCTTATTACACATGGTGGTATATACTCGGGAAGATGCTGCATCCCGGAAGTGTACGACAACCGGATGCCGCCTGTTCCAGCGATCCCGGGGCCGGGCTCGTTCTAGCAACGCACGCTCAGGAAGGAGATCGGCATGGCCGACACGCAGGTAAGCGATACTTCCGCTGGTGTCACATTCCGCGATAGTTCTAGTTCGCAGCCACTGGCGCGGCGGTCGTTCTTCGGTACTCGCAGCAGCAACACCACCCAGCCACCACGGCGGTTTGCGCGCCTGTCGCCCTTCTGGAAGGCGCTGATCATCACATCGTTTGCCATCAATCTGGTGCTGATCTTTGTCGTTATGCTGCTTGTCGGTTTCGTGGCGCAGTATTTCCGGCCACTCACCGAAACGGTAGTCGGCACCCAGGGTTTCGCGCGCGATAATGTTGCCGAGTTGCGCAGTGTGGTGCAAGGGCTTGAAAATGCCACCATCCGCACAACGATCCCGATCGATCAACCGCTCGACCTGAATGGGCGCGGCGTGGTTGTACCTGTCGATCAGGCCACCACCGTCACCCTTGTCGAGCCGGTGCCGCTGACACTTGCCAATGCCGATATTGACCTGGGGAACGGCAACCGGCTGCGTGCCAATAACATCTCGCTGGCATTACCGGCCGGCACACAACTCAATATTGCGCTGAAGATGGATATTCCGCTTGATGCAGTGACGATCCCGGTCATCCTGAGTGTGCCGATCGAGATCCCGCTGCGCGATACCGAACTCGGGCCGGAATTTGTTCGCCTTGGGCAACTGGTTGATCGGCTGGCCGGGCCATTCGGGCCATTCCTCGGCATCGAGATTCCCGAAGCACCACCGGCCCCGCGTGTTGCACCACAACCGGCACCGTAGCCCATGGCTGCCAACAGCCCTGCTCTGCCATGTACGGACGCGCTGGTGCGCGTCCGTATGCATGCCCGGTGCCTTATTCCAGGTATCGCAGCTGCACCACATGTACCGGATCGAAACATATGAAGCTATTACTCTGGGATATCGACGGCACCCTGCTCTATTTTGGCGGAATCGCCGGTGAAGCTATGCGCCAGGCCATGACCGAGGTGTATGGCCGGCCATCAGGTGATGATCGACGCTCGTATGCCGGCAAAACCGACCAGCAGATTATTATCGAGACCTTCCCCGATCGCGATCCGAATCAGCTTCTGGCGCAGTTACCGCAGTTTGCCGCGATCTATATGCAGGTGCTTGAAGCACGCGCCGATGAGCTCTATCAGCGTGGCGGTGTGCTGGCCGGTGCGGCCGAGGCGCTGGCATACATGCACAAACAGCCGGTGGTGCAGGCATTACTGACCGGCAATCTGCGCCCGGTTGCCGAACTGAAGCTGCGGCTCGTCGGTCTGACCGGTTTCTTTGACTTTGATGCCGGTGCCTACGGCAGCGACCATCATCGCCGCAATGAGTTGCCGGCTATTGCGGCTGCCCGGGCCCAGGAACGCTACCGGCACCGGTTTCACGGCGCTGATCTGGTAGTGATTGGCGATACCCCCAATGATATCGCCTGCGGCCGCCATGCCGGCGCCCGCACCGTTGCTGTGGCAAGCGGGCCGTTCAGCTCTGCCGAGCTACAGGCACACGCCCCCGACGCGCTGCTTGCCGATCTCTGCGACCCGCAGGCGGTAGCACGCGCCATCCTTGGCCGGCAATAGCCGGCATGCTTAGCATCACCTCGCCATAAATGCAGCGGATGGTTGTGTACCTATGCTCTGCATGCTTCGGCTACAATAGGAGCACCATCTGGGTATTGTGCGGCTGCAGGAAAAGGAGCCTGGGGTGCGAAACCAACGACATCATGTCACAATTGCCGGCAATATTGGGGTCGGCAAGAGTACACTGGTCGGTATTCTGGCCGAAGAGTTCGGCTGGCAGCCATACTACGAACTTGTTGCCGATCATCCGTATCTCGAAGACTACTACAATGATCGTGAGCGCTGGGGATTTCATTCACAGATCTATTTTCTTACCCAGCGTTATGATCAGCATCTCGAAATTGCCGATACACCGGTGGCAGTCTGCCAGGATCGCAGCATCTACGAAGATTACGAGGTGTTCGTCAAAGGGCTGCTCGAACAGGGGATCTTCACGCACCGCGACTTTCGTACCTACCGCCGGCTCTTTCAGGCCCTGGTGCATAATCTGGCCCCACCGACACTGCTCGTCTACCTGCAGGCTAGTGTTCCAACGCTCCAGGCACGCATCGGCGGGCGCGACCGCACCCTTGAGCGGAGGATCCCCCCCCGCCACCCAACCCCGCTCCATCAGCGTTATGAGGAAAGGCCGCGCCGGTTTGAGCTCTGCCCGACTCTTGC
>CALLZL010000698.1 GCA_937859575.1 uncultured Chloroflexota bacterium | reverse complement strand
CCCCCCCGCCAAGGAGCGCCGCCACGCGCATAACACGCCCTCCCCCCCCGCCCCCGCCGCTCCCCGAGCCTGCATGTCATCCCGAGCCACGCCCTTGAGGCCGTATGTCATCCCGAGCCGCACCGCGACGAGGATCTCTTCGCATGAAGGGGCAAACGGCACACCTGCCCATCTCCGAAAGTAGCCCGACATGCACAGAGGCATGGCCAATAGCCATGCCTCATGCCAGGAATATCAGCGTATTGCAGCTCAGCCGACCGACACGCCAAGCGCCTGGTCGCGCAGGGCGAGCAGTGCGCGGGGCAGCCGAACCACCTCAAGACCACGCGGCTGAACCCGCCAGAAGCTGCCCCGTACCGCCGGCCAGTTGGCCAGCAACTCGCCCGCCCGCCCGCTGCCCGTCAGATCATGATGGCGTGCCAGCAGCATCCGAATATTCTCGTCATCCTGCTCGATCAGCCGTTCGAGATTGACCAGTTCATTATTGCAACGCGACGCAAACAGGCCATGTTCATCGAAGACATACGCCAACCCGCCGGTCATCCCGGCGGCGAAGTTGCGCCCGGTGGCCCCGAGTACCAGCACGACTCCGCCGGTCATGTATTCGCAGCCATGATCGCCGACCCCCTGGACAACCGCAATACCGCCGCTGTTGCGCACCGCGAAGCGTTCGCCGGCGCGCCCTGCGGCATACAATATGCCACCGGTGGCACCATACAGGCAGGTGTTGCCGATAATCGAGCTTTCGTGCCAGCTATAGCGGGCATCAGGTCGCGGCCGTACCGCAATCTCGCCACCGGCCATACCCTTGCCGACATAGTCGTTCGACTCGCCGGTGAGCAGCAGCCGGATTCCGGGCGAGAGGAAGGCACCAAAACTCTGGCCGGCGCTCCCCGTGAACGCGATGGTGATCGTTCCTTCCGGCAACCCCTGCACACCATAGCGCCGCCCGATTTCGCCCGAAAGCGTGGCGCTGATCGTGCGATCGACATTGGTGATCGGGTAGCTGAGTTCGACTGCCGCGCCTTCATCAAGTGCCGGTGCGGCATCTTCAAGCAACTGCCGGTTGAGCGGGCTGCCTTCCCCCCGGCCATTCCCCTGTTGCTGGTTGCGGATCGCCTGGCCGGCCTGATCGACACGCCCGATCAGCAATGCCAGATCGAGTGCGTCACTGCCGGCAACGCCACGCGCTACCTGCCGCAACAGATCCGAGCGACCGACAATCTCGCCAAGGGTGCGGCAACCGATCTGCGCCAGGATCTCGCGCACTTCCTGCGCCAGGTGCAGGAAGAAGTGCACCACATCCTCGGGCGTACCGGTGAATTTGGCACGCAACTCAGGGCGCTGGGTTGCAATACCGACCGGGCAGTTGTTCGAATGGCAGGTACGCGCCATCACACACCCTTCGGCCACCAGCGCCGCCGTGCCAAACGAATATTCGTCGGCACCCAGCAACGCCGCCACCACCACATCACGCCCGGTCTTCAGGCCGCCATCGACCCGCACCCGCACCCGGCCACGCAACCCGTTGATCACCAACGTCTGCTGCGTCTCGGCCAGGCCAAGCTCCCAGTTCGCACCGGCATTCTTGATCGACGAGAGCGGCGATGCGCCGGTGCCGCCCGAGTGCCCCGAGATATGCACCACATCGGCCCCACCCTTGGCAACCCCCGCCGCCACCGTGCCGACCCCCGCCTCGGCGACCAGTTTCACCGAAACGGCCGCCTGCGGATTGGTCTGCTTCAGGTCGGAGAGCAACTGCGCCAGGTCTTCGATGCTATAAATATCGAGGTGCGGCGGTGGCCAGATCAGCGGCACACCCGGCGTGGTATACCGGTTGCGTGCGATCTCTTCGGTTACTTTTGCCCCCGGGATCTGCCCACCTTCACCCGGCTTCGAGCCCTGCGCCATCTTGATCTGCAGCTCTTTGCCCGATGCCAGATACGCCGGCGTCACACCGAAACGCCCCGAAGCAACCTGCTTGATCGTGCTGTTACGCTCATCGCCATAGCGGGCCGGATCTTCACCACCCTCACCCGAGTTGCTCAAACCACCCAGGCGGTTCATGGCGATCGAAAGGGTTTCGTGGGCCTCGGCACTGGTTGAACCATGCGACATTGCGGCCGTCGAGAAGCGCATGACAATCGCCTCGATCGGCTCGACCTCATCAACCGCAATCGCCTTGCGGCTGGTATCGACGGTGAAGTCGAGCAGGTCGCGCAGTTCGGTCGGCGGCCGGCTATGCACCAGTTTGCTATAGTTCTGGTAATCGCTGTAGCTGCCGCGGCTGGCCGCCTTCTGCAGCGCATGCACCACTGCCGGCGAAAACGAGTGATACTCGCCATCCTTCTTGAACTTATAGAAGCCAGGATGGCTGAGCGATGAACGCGACGCGACATGCGGCAGGCGATTGGAGAATGCCGCATCGTGATGTTCGAGCACATCGGCCGCCAGCTTGGTGAACCCATAGCCGCCAAGCCGGGCCGGCACACCGGTGAAACAGCGATCGACAACCGCATCGGCCAGGCCGATCGCCTCGAAGACTTGCGCACCGCAATAGCTATCGACGGTTGCAATGCCCATCTTCGACATCACCTTCAGCAGGCCTTTTTCGAGGGCGTGAATATAGTTCAGCTCGGCTTCGTCGGCAATCTGGGTTGCATTGCTCGCGCTACCCTCGCCGCGCTGGCCCTTCTCGCCGGCCTTTTCACGCTCGACCGCCAGGCTGCGCACACTGGCGAGCGCCAGATACGGGTTAACCGCCTCGGCGCCCATACCGATCAGGCACGCCAGGTGATGCACCTCGCGCGGCTCGCCGCTTTCGACCACCAGGCTCACGGCGGTACGCAAGCCGACCCGGATCAGGTGCTGGTGTACCGCGCCAAGCGCCAGCAAGGCCGGGATCGGCGCATGATGTTCATCGACGCCCCGGTCGCTGATGATCAGAATCACCTTACCCCGGCTGATCGCATCCTCCGCGCTCCGGCAGAGCTTGTTCAGTGCCGGCAGCATGGCATCCGGGCCATTGGCCGCCTTGAAGAGCGCCGAGAGTGTCGTACATGGGTAGGCTGGATCATCAAGAGTGCGGATCGTTTCGAGATGCTCATCGGTCAGCACCGGGCCGGCCAACCGGATCAAGTGTGCATGCTCGGCACGCTCTTCCAGCAGGTTGCCGCGCCGACCCAGCGCAAACGAAAGCGACATGACCAGTTCTTCGCGCAGTGGATCAATCGGCGGGTTCGTCACTTCGGCAAAGCGCTGCTTGAAATAGCCATACAGTGGCCGGGCCCGCTCGGCAAGTACCGCCGGCGGCGTATCATCACCCATCGAGCCAACCGGCTCCTGACCATCACGCAGCATCGGCCGCAGGATCACCGCCAGTTCCTCGGCGGTATAGCCAAACGCTTGTTGCAGTTCGCCAAGCAGCGCCGACTTCGACGCCCGCGCCGCCGATGTCTCTTCGGCATCACCGGCGGTGTAGCGCGCCGCACCGGCCGGTGCCAGCACCTGCACCTGGCTCTTGAGCCAGCCGGCATACGGCTTATCGGCCGAGAGCGCCGTCTTGATCTCATCGTTTTCGGCAAAACGGCCGCTGCGCAGATCGGCGGCAATCATCTGCCCCGGGCCAACCTTGCCCTTGCGCACGATCCGCGCCTCATCGATCGGTACCGCGCCCACCTCCGAACCACAGATCACCAGGCCGTCGTCGGTCACCAGGAAGCGCGCCGGGCGCAGCCCGTTGCGATCGAGCGCCAGCCCAACCACATCGCCATCACAGAAGACCAGTGCTGCCGGGCCGTCCCACGGCTCCATCAGGCCGGCATGGTACTGGTAGAAGGCACGCCATTCCGGCGGCATGTCTTGCACGCGTTCCCAGGCCTCGGGCACCAGCATCGTCATCGCATGGCGAATATCGCGCCCACCCAATACCAGCAGTTCGAGCACATTATCGAGCATGGCCGAATCGCTGCCACGCGTATCGACCACCGGGCCGATCTGCGCCACCATACCCGCCAGTGCCGCACCGGTCGGCGGTTCGCCATGGAATGGTTCCACCGGCAAACGCCGCCATTCAGCCTCACGTGCCTGCATCCAGGTCGCATTGCCCCACAATGTGTTGATCTCGCCATTGTGCGAAAGCATGTGGAACGGCTGCGCCAATGGCCATGTCGGGAAGGTATTGGTCGAATAGCGCTGATGGAAAACGGCAATCGCCGTTTCGTATAATGGATCGGCCAGATCGGCATAGAAATCGGCCAGCAACGGCGCAACCAGCAGGCCTTTGTAGACGATCGTGCGGCTTGAGAGCGATGGGATGGCAAGGTCGTCGAGCCGCTCGCGGATCGCTGCGGCTTCAATCGCCTTGCGCGCCAGGTAGAGCGCGCGTTCGTAACCGTCGGCGGTGAAGGTAGCCGCCTCCGCAGGGGCGATCAGCGCCTGCTCGATCGTCGGGCAGGTCGAACGCGCCGTGTCGCCAAGCACATCAATATCAATCGGCACGCTGCGCCAACCAAGCAGGCGCAACTGGTAGTCGGCGACAATTCGCTCGCTCAGAGCGCGGGCCCGCGCCGCAGCAGCAGCATCGTGCGGCAGGAAGAACATCCCGACTGCCAGATCATCGGCAGCAACGGTGATCCCAAGACGCTCCAACTCGCGGGCAAAAAATGCGCGTGGGATCTGCGTCAGCACACCGGCGCCATCGCCGCTCTTGTTATCGGCGGCAACACCGCCACGATGCGCCATATGGCCGACGGCAGTAACCGCCTGAACCAGAATTTCGTGGCTGGGGGCGCCCGAAAGCTGGGCAACAAATCCGATACCACAGGCATCGTGCTCGAAGCGCGGATCATAAAGGCCGCGCCGGCGCTGGTGGAGAGGGTCGTTCATCCTTAGTAGCCCTTCGCGCGTTTCAATTTCGGCGAATACACCACGTGCCGCTCGTGTTGCCACGAACGGCGCATGGAACACAAAAACCCACAGAGCTTCGCGCCAACGAAGCAACTGTGGGCATCACCGCCAACAGGGTTAACGAAAACTATACACGAGCGGATCCCCTTTGTCAAGATTCTAACTGATTACAGTGCGCTCCAAAGCCCTTGGTTATTCCTAACAAATACAACCCAAAATCACCGGAAATCACCCCCTACCCGCGGTGCGGTGTTTAGTCAAACTAAACAAGGCAGCAGAAAATAACCGGACGCTTCCGCAGGCATGTTATCGGCGGATTCCCCACCGGCATCGGCTAATTCGCTGCATGCCGGGCAAAACACTACCGACGTTGACCATAGGGCAACCATCCACATCTTGATCTTGAGCGTATAGTAGTTTATAATCATACTAGTAGTTCTATTCCAAACTACTAGTATGAATGAGAACGACCATGAGTTACGAGCCGGGGCGGATCAACTTAATCGACGAACTATTGGCGCTGGGGTTTACCGAATACGAAGCGCGCGTGTATCTCGCGTTATTGCCCGATCACCCGGCGACCGGGTATCAGATCGGCAAGGCGGCGGGCATTCCGCGCTCGATGGTCTATGAGGCATTGGGGCGGCTTGAGGCCCGCGGTGCGGTGCTCAAGACACGTGAAGAGAAGGCGACACTCTACCGGCCGGTGGCGCCCGAGCAACTGCTTGATCGCTACGCCCGGGATGCCGCAACGCGGATCGAGGTATTACGGCGTGGCCTCAAACCGCTCTTTACCCAGCAGGATGAAGGGCGGTTGTGGAACTTCGGCGGGCGGCGCGATGCGTTGCAGTATGCGGCCGAGCTGATCGGCAGTGCCGAACAGGAGCTCATGCTGGTGCTGAGTGATGCCGATGTCGAAGAGCTGCACCCACTGCTGAGTGCCGCGCACGAACGTGGGGTAGCGTTGGGCGTCATTCTGACCGGCAGAGCTAGCGATGTGCCCGGGCAGGTCGTGCGCCATCCGCCACACGAAACCGAGCTGCACGGCATGCGCGAGACACTCATCGTGGTTGCCGACGAACGCGAATTTCTGATCGCCAGCGGCCATGCCACCACCAGCGCCACCGTGACGACCAACCAGAACATGGTATTGATTGCACGTCAGTTTATCTGGATGGAGCTCTTTGCTCAGCGCATCTTCGCCCGCCTTGGCGATGATCTGCTGGCGCGGCTTGATCCCGCTGATCGCCAGGTGCTGCATTCATAGTGCATACACGAAAGAGACGCACATGACGACCACACCATACCCGCTCAAGAATGATATACCGCCGGCATCGTTCAACCATGCCCGGCTCGAACAGATCTTCGTCGCGCTTACACTGGCCGGCATTCTTGCGGCACGGCTGTTGGAAGCGCACATCGCGGGCGAGCTGCTGCTGCTGATCCAGATCGTCACCTATGTGACCGGCGGATTCTATGCGGTGCGGGCGATCATCGCCGCGCTGCGTGAATACCAGGTCGAAGTTGATCTGCTCATGGTGCTTGCCGCGCTTGGCGCGGCGTATGTCGGTGCATGGGAAGAAGGTGCGATCCTGCTCTTCCTGTTCGCGCTGAGTAATATGCTGCAAAACTACGCCATGGGGCGAACAACACGGGCGATTGCCGCACTCATGGAATTGCGCCCTGATACCGTCAATATTCGTCGCGGCGACACACTCGTCGAAATCGGACTCGATGAGGTTCGGGTCGGCGAGACGATGGTGCTGCGGCCGGGTGAGCGTGTGGCGCTCGATGGAGAGATCATTCGCGGCAGCGGGAACTTCGACGAATCGACAATCACCGGCGAGGCGCTGCCGGTGCATCGCAGTGTCGGTGCCACGATTCTCGCCGGCACCCTCAACCAGACGGGCGCGCTGGATGTGCGGGTCACGAAACCCGCGACCGAGAGCACCCTGGCGCGCATTATCACCATGGTCAGCGAGGCACAAGAGCGGAAGGCACGCACCCAGAGTTTCCTCGACCGCTTCGAGCAGCGTTATGCGATTGGCGTGATCGTGTCGGTGGCACTTTTCATTCTTCTCATGCCGCCGCTCAGCGGGGTCGCATTCGACACCAATTTCTACACCGCCATGGTGCTGCTGACGGTTGCCTCACCCTGCGCACTGGTGATCGGGGTGCCGTCGGCGGTGCTGAGTGCTATTGCCACGGCGGCGCGGCGCGGCGTGCTCTTCAAAGGCGGTGCCCACCTCGAAGAGC
>CALLZL010000697.1 GCA_937859575.1 uncultured Chloroflexota bacterium | reverse complement strand
GAACATCACGCCCACGGCGACACCCAGCCCAACGCCGACATCCGTCCAGGAGCAGGTGACGGCGACCGTCTCAGTTGACCCATAACAAAAGAGCCGGCCGATGGGTTCCCCCACGGCCGGCCGATCAAGTTCAGGTTCACACAACCTGCATCGCTAATGACGCCACTTGCGGCAGGTGATTGTCGTTCCAACACCCTCTTGCGAACGAATATCGAACTCGTCCATCAGACGGCGGGCACCCGGCAATCCCATTCCCATGCCGCGCGATGTACTATAGCCATCTTGCATCACCACACTGATATCGGCGATGCCCGGCCCTTCATCCTCACAGATGATCTCGATCCCCTTGCGACCGGCGCGATCCAATTCGCGAACCGAAACACTGCCGCTGCCGGCATACAGAAAAATATTACGCGCCAACTCGCTGACTGCTGTAGCAATACGTGCCTGGTCGATCGCGCTGAAACCAAGCTGTTTCGCAGTATCGCGCGCCAGAGTCCGCGCAATCACGATATCAAGATCGCTGCGGATCGGTGCGACTTTTGGCGCGAACCTAAGTTGTGCCATCACCAGGCTCCCCAGATTGCCGCTGCAACATTGCCAGGCCCTTCTCGAGGTTAAGCGCCGTGAGCACCTGAGGTAATTCCAACCCGAGCTCGACAAGGGTGATCGCAACCGCCGGCTGGAGCCCGGTAATGACCACCCTGGTGCCCATCAAACCGGCCATCGCCGCAATATCGCTGATCAATCGGCCAATGAAACTATCGACAACATCGACCGCCGTCAGATCTACAATCAGACCGCGCGCCTTCGTATCGTAGATCTTTTGCAACAGATCATCTTTGAACTGTACTGCCGATGCATCATGCAGGGCTACCTGAATGGATGCGATCAGAATCTCGCCAATCTTGAGAATGGGTATCCGCAGACTTTCCACTACGCTCCTCCGACGCCATTGGCGCGTATGTCGGCTATTCGTGGGGATCGGATGACACGTGAAGCTTGGCCATAGCCGCCATTATACGCAAGCCGGATGGTTTCGTCCATCCATATGCTACGATACGCTTCCTACACAAGTATTACCATACACCGGGAGCATTATGGAATCAGCTGGTATCATCACACGTGATTTCACCGCAACGACCTTTGTTGTTGATCAGGGGCGCACACTGCTGCTGCTGCACCGCAAGCTTGGCCGCTGGTTTCCGCCCGGTGGGCATATCGACCCGCACGAACTCCCCGACGAAGCCGCCATCCGCGAGGTGCGCGAAGAGACCGGCCTTGAGGTCGCATTGTTCACCGGCGGCTCACAGCTTGGGCGTGTTCGGGTATTGCCGCAGCCGTACTGTATTCTGCTCGAAGATATCAGCCCGACTCACCAGCATATCGATCTGATCTATTTTGCCCATGTGCTTGGTGGAACCCTGGCGCATGCCGAACGAGAAGCCCATGATGCTCGCTGGTATGGATGGGAAGCGCTTGGTGAACCGCAGATCGCCGAGGATATCCGCGCATTGGGGAGAGCAGCCATCGCCGCATATCGCTGAAGATGCGGCACCGCAGAACACCCAGAGGAACTCACCGACCGTTGCTGCCTCTCGGCCCTGGCGGGGTTAAGCAAGTATCTGCCGTTCCGTGGTGCCGCCGTGCATTATAGGGTGGGGGTGTTCGCTTCTCAACCGTCGGGACCCTTCTCGGCTCGTTTTCCCGGCTGCCCCGGGCCCGCAGCCCCCCGCCGTGCCGCCAGAATAATCAGTGCCCCGCCAAGCAATACCAGCAGGGTGAGCGCAGCAAGTTTGGCAGCCGGCGAGATATCGCTGATGCCAAGCAGGCCGAAAAAGAGACTGAGCGAGTAGTATGTCAGCAGGATCTGGCGTGGCGCAAGCCCCAGATCGCTCAGACGGTGATGCAGATGGTCGCGGGCTCCATGCATCGGCGAGCGCCCGGCGGCGAGGCGGCTGACAATCAGCCAGGCGACATCGAGGATCGGCACGCCAAGCACCAGCAGAATGGTCGCCAGCTTGGCCCCGCCGATGATTGCGCTCACCCCCAGCACAAACCCGAGCAACTCGGCACCACTATCGCCCATGAAGATCCGTGCCGGCGGCAGATTGAAGAGCAGGAACCCACCGCATGCCCCGGCTACGGCCAGCGGCAGCATGGCGATGGTATACTGCCCCAGCCGCAGCGCATGGATCGCAAGCATCAATGCCGCAATCAGCGAAACACCCGCCGCTACTCCATCGTAGCCGTCGCTCCAGTTGATGGTGTTGCTCATCCAGCCGATCCAGAAGATGGTTGCGATGATCGCCAGCCATGGGCTGATGGCATACAGATGGATCTGATCGACAAAGGGAAAGTTAAAGGCTGTAAGAATAATGCCACGCGCCTCGGTCGGCTCGCCGAGTGCATCCGGGTAGAGCTGCTGATCCCAGAGGAACGGCCCGACAATGATCAGCGCAGCAACCACCTGCGCAACGAATTTCGGCAACCAGGGTAGCTCGCGCACATCATCAAGCCACATCACCAGGAAGATCAGGGTTGCGCCGGCCAGCAGCAGCAGAATACGCAACTGCTCGAACGACGAGCGGTTTAGTGCCGGATGCATGGCGGTGATAGCCAGCGACACAATAAGCGCAACAGCCAAGCCGCTGTAGATCGCGATCCCGCCGACATTGCCGGTCGGCACGGCATGCCGCCGCCGCCCGCCCGGCTGCTGCACCCAGCCACGCTGCAGGCACAACCGCATCACCGGCGGCACCAACAGTGCCGTGATGCCGAACGCTACCCCAAAGACAACCGCAAGCGCAATCCCTACCGCCATACCTTATGTCATCCTGCGCATACGCATGCGCTCGGGTTCGGGTGGCACAGTACCCCCAAACAGCACCGACGCAGCGGCATGCGACGCATATGCCCAATGTGGCTTGGCATTGTGTCAGCCGAACAATGCGGCAATATCATCGCGCGTGAGTGATTTGAAGACACTCGTTTCCGACGAGATCAGTTGATCAACCAGCGCACGCTTACGTGATTGGAGTTCGAGGATCTTCTCTTCGATACTATCACGAGCCACCAGGCGGTAGACAAACACCGGCTTATCCTGGCCGATCCGATGGGTCCGATCCGTGGCCTGCATCTCAACAGCGGGATTCCACCATGGATCAATCAGTATCACATTATCGGCAGCCGTCAGGTTCAGGCCGACACCACCGGCCTTCAGGCTGATCAAGAAGAAGGGCGGCCCATCTTCGTGTTGGAAGCTATCGACAACCTCCTGCCGGTTGCGTGTCTGCCCATCAAGGTAGGCATACGGTATCTTCCCGGCATCGAGCCGCTCACGCACCAGTGTCAGCACCTGCACAAACTGCGAGAAGATCAGCGCCCGGTTCCCCTCGGCACGCAGTGTCTCTAGGGTCTCGAAGAGTTGTTCGAACTTACCCGAAGCACCCTTGAATGTCGGCTCCACCAGCCGTGGATGGCAACAGATCTGGCGTAACCGCAACAAGCCTTCGAGGATCTGCATGCGCGCATTCTCGACCCCATCGCCATCGATCAGGCCCATGAGTTTGTCGCGGTAATAGCTACGCTGCTTTTCGTACAGTTTGCGCTGTGCCGGTTCCATGTCGCAATCGATACGGCGATCGGTGCGCGGCGGCAATTCGGGGGCAACCTGGCTCTTCGTGCGGCGCATAATAAACGGGTAGACCGTCTTGCGCAGGAGTTCGGCAGTGGTTGTTTCTTGCTTGCGCTCAATCGGAGCCACGAATTCGGTGCGGAAGTAATCGAGATGACCAAGCAGGCCGGGGTTCAGAAACGCAAACTGTGACCAGAGTTCGAGGGTTGAATTCTCGATCGGAGTTCCCGAAAGTGTAATGCGCTGCCGGCCACGCAGCAACCGTACTGCTTTGGATGTTTCGGCCACCGGGTTTTTGATCGCCTGTGCTTCATCAAGCACAATACAGTTAAACTCATACTGGCGCAATATCTCGATATCGCGCAGCAGGGTACCGTAGGTTGTGAGAATCAATTCGTGCTCATCAAATGCTTCGGCTACATCGATCCGCCCCTGATCGGCATGCACATACACCCCCATTTCGGGAGTAAACCGTGCGGCTTCACGCTGCCAGTTGAAGAGTAATGAGCGCGGCAAAACCACCAGGGTCGCCGGTGCATCCGGTTCGCGTTCGTATAGTTGCTCGATATACGCCAGGGCCACAACCGTCTTCCCCAGGCCCATGTCGTCGGCAAGGCAGCCGCCGAAGCCATATTCGCGCAGAAAGTGGAGCCAATCATAGGCTGCCTTCTGATACGGCCGCAGTTCCCCCTGGAATGTGGCCGGCAGCGGCTGCGGCTCGATCTTCGAAAACGATCGCAGGCGCTCGCGTCGCTGCTTATACTCACGGTCAACCTTGACATGATCGGCATCACCGAGTAACTGGTCGATCAGCGTCAGCTGGCTATGCGCCAGGCGCAACTGGTCGTCGTTGGCTTCGCCAAGCGCAAACAGATGGCGATAACGTTCGAGCCATTCATCGGGGATCACCCCCATCGACCCATCGGCCAGTTTGACATAGCGTTCGCGGCGGCGCACCGCCCGCCGGATCTCGCCAAGCGCTACCTGCGTCTCGCCGAACGATACCGTCGCCTGCAGATCAAACCAATCGATCCCCGAACTGATCTTGAAATTGATGGTCGGCCGATGGCGGTTGACACGTGCCGTTTTGAGTGCTTCTTCACCAAAAATCTCGAAGCCGGCCTCGGCAAGGCGTGGGATCTGGTGCATCAGAAAATCAATCGGATGGGTTGACTTCCGCAATAAGAAGAAGCCCGGCCGAGTATCACGTTTCAGGCCATGCGTACCGACCGCCTGGAATGCTTCCTGTTCGGCGGCATGCGCCCGATGCACACGGCCAAGCTCGATCGAATCCGCCTTGCGGCGGGTCGTCACTGGTGCCGGATTACGTTCGTAATCAACCACATACACATCATAGCGGAAGCGTAGCTGGGCAATCAGTTCGCCGCCTGTTTCGCCAAGATAGAGCTGTGGTACCGGGTCAGCGTGGATCTCGGAAACCCGTACCGCATCGCCCTGGATCTCAACCGCATCGGCAAGCGGCAACAGATACTGTTCGAGAAACTCGGTCTGCTCGTGTGGTGCGATGCGCAGTTTCGGCTCTTCGAGCAGGATGGCCGTATTGCGGGCCTGCGTCATCGGCACCAGCAGATCATCAACCAGCACCCAGAGTGGTTCGGGGATGATCACCTGCATTGATCCGCTGGTTGCATCGATCAAGCGATCACCAATGCGCAACCGGGTCGTCAACTGCATGTCGCCATCGTCGAAATCGATCACCAGCTCAAGTTTCCCCGGTTCGGTTCTGACCGTAATCAGGCGCTGCAATGGATCGGCTTCGGTGCCGTAATAGACGATACATGCCGGCAGCAGGCCAAAAACCGGCTCGTACAATGCCGAGAGGCCGGTGCCGTAATAGTTGTAGCCGAACGACTGGCCGAGCATGATCGTCATGTTGGCGGCGGCAATCGCTTCGGTATTGACATGCGGGTAACCGCTCAGGGTCACTCGCTGCCGCAGCGGGCGGGCAGCGGATGTCAGATCGTGGCTATCGATCAACTGGGGCAATACATCGGCATCGAGCGTTGTGGTAGGCAGATGACGCGCCGCAATCGTGTATGGTGCCACCACCCAGCCGGTGGCACGCAGCTGCAAGCTAAAAACGATCTGCCCCTGGTGAACCGTTGCACTCCGGGGCGGGGCAGCCAGAGCCTGGCTCATGACCGCCTTCCAGACATTCGGTGGGTGTTCTTCCAGGTAGCGCCTGAGCTTTATCAGGGCCGCAAGGCGATGGCGGCACATGCCCCAGTAGCCGTAATTCATACAGCTGCATGTCATCGTGATGCCGCGTTGACGATCAAGCGCTACCCCCACCTGATACACCCGGCCGCCCTGATCGGTCACATGCAGCTGTGCCTGTGTTGTATCGGCAAAATCAAGCCGCACCTTACCGTTGGCTTCGAGCTGCTGTGCCTGTGTTCGCATCTGCGGCGTCACATTGCGCAACCAGCCGTCAACATCGAGCAATTGTGGTGAAAGATATAGCAGCATACCGTCTTACTATACGAGAAGAAAGAAACCGGCAATCACCAGGCCGATGATCGGCAGTACCGCCATGCGCGACCAATCGCGATGCAACGGCGGTGCCTGTTCCGGCTCATCGAGCAACAGGGCCGGTGCGCTCACCGCAAAACTGATAATCACAAAGGCAACCAATGCCAGAAATGGGATATTGATAAAGCCGAAGATGTCGATGTAATCGACATTACATGGGATCCCGCCGGTGCAGCGTGGCGGAATAAACCAGTCGGTCTTGATCAGTAGGTAGTGATAGAGCGAAATACTGCCGCCAAACAGCGAAAGCGGCAATACATACCAGTGCAACGCATGATCACGCCGCAGGATGCCGACTGCGATCAGCAGCGCCAACGGGTACATGAGGATCCGCTGGTACCAGCATAGTTCGCATGGGATCCAGCCAAGCACCTCGCTAAAGAACAGGCTGCCGCAGGTTGCGATCCAGGCAGCAAGCAGAGCAATATGCCGCCCGGCGCGCACCGGTGCCGCTATGATCTGCGCCAGAAGCCCCGGGGAAGCATCAGGAGCCTGCTCGGTAAGTATCTGCTGCGACATCGCCAACCGCCTTTCCGGTCAGACGTCATATGGCCGTACGATCGGGTATTCTAACATACTTCGCCAACGGGATGCGCCTGATGATGCCGCAAACCAGGCACTATCAACGGCCACAAACAGGCAATGGCTTTGACGCCATCCCACTCGCGGGTATAATGAGAGAGACAGAGAATACAGGCCCCCTGACGCGGGCCGCTGGAGCACCATCATGAGCACACGTCCATCACGCGGGCGGGCAGTGCGCCCGCGACGCAATGCCAATACCCGTTATATCTTCATTGCTGCCGGAGTTCTGGCAATCATCGGCATTATTGCGGTGAGTGCCCTGGCACTTAATCAACCATCGGCGCTGGAAGGGCGCACACCGGATCTCACGCCGATCAATGCACCAACCGGTCGCACTGCCGACGGTTACTATTTCAAAGGCCAGGAAAGTGCACCGGTGGTAGTGGTTGAATATGCTGACTTCCAGTGCCCGGCGTGTGCACAGTATGCCAGCCGCATTGCACCCTCGATCGATGCGCAGTATGTCGAAACCGGCCAGGTACGTATGATCTACCACGAGATGCCGTTACGCCAGCATGCCAATGCCTTCCCCGCCGCTGAAGCAGCCCGCTGTGCCGGCGACCAGAACGCCTTCTGGCAGATGCACGACATGTTGTTCCTCAATCAGGCACAGTGGCAGAGCCTGGCTCAGCCGGCCGGCCAGTTTGCCGGGTACGCCGCCCAGATCGGCCTCGATCGGGCTGCATTCGAACGCTGCATGAGCGACGGCACACACCGTTCGGCGATCCAGGCGGCACAGGCGGAAGCTGATGCGCTGCAGATCCCCGGCACGCCAACTTTCATCATTAATGGGCAACAGTACGACGCCGGCCAGATTCAGCAGGCGATCGACGCGGCCCTCGCCGGTCAGTAGAGGAGAATGATCCATCGTGCAGAGTCGAGATCTTAGCTCACTTGTTGTTATCGGGGTGCTTCTGGGGCTATCGCTCTGGATCAATTTCGCACCCGACAACACATGGTTGGGGCGAAATGTGGCGGTACGCCTCGGCCTTGATCTTCAGGGCGGCACCCAGGTGCTGCTGAAAGCCGCCGATGCCGAAGTTGACCCTGACGTTATGCAGACGGCAGCCGGTGTGATCGAGCGGCGCGTTAATGGCCTCGGTGTTGCCGAATCGATTGTCCAACTCTCGGGCCGCGACCGGATCATCGTCGAACTACCGGGGATCAGTGCCCCCGAGCAGGCAATCGAAACGATCCGCGGAACCGGGAAGCTTGAGTTTATCGATACCCAGGGGCAATATTTGCAGCCGGGCGTGGTTGTGCGAACCAGTGGCAGCCCCAACCCGGCACTCTTGCAGCCGGCCGCCGGCCAGGAGGCCGCCCCCGAGCTTGGCGGGCCAATCTACGAGAGCATCACCGACGGAGCCGATCTCGATACCCGTGCAGTGCAGCCACGCTTCGGCGGCAGCGGTACGATAGGTAATCAGTATGCCGTTGGGTTTGCCTTTACCGGCGAATCGGCGCGCCGACTCGAAACGTTCACTGCCGCCAATATCCAGCGGCCGATGTGTATTGTGCTCGATAATGTGGTCTTCAGTTGCCCGGTGGTGCAGGCCGCACTGCTCGGCGGCAGCGGCGAGATCACCACCGGCACCCGTGAAGATGCCGAGCGAATCTTCAATCAGCTCAAATATGGTGCGCTGCCGGTGTCGCTGCAGGTCGAATCGAGCCGCACCATCTCGGCTACCCTCGGGCAGGAATCGGTCGCCGTCAGCCTCGAAGCCGGTATCATCGGCCTGACAACCGTTGTGCTCTTTATGATGCTCTACTACCGGCTGCCGGGCGTGCTGGCCACGGTAGCGCTGCTGATCTATGCCGCAATCAGCTTTGCGCTCTACAAGATGATTCCGGTCACGCTGACCTTGCCGGGTATCGCCGGGTTCATCCTCTCGATCGGCCTGGCGGTCGATGCCAATGTGCTCATCTTCGGCCGCTTGAAAGATGAGCTCCGGCGTGGTCGATCACTGCGGGTTGCCGTCGAAGCCGGATTCCACGAAGCGTGGCCGGCGATCCGCGACTCAAGCGCGGCAACCCTGATCACCAGCTTCATTCTATTCATGTTCGGCAATAGCTTTGGTGTCAGCCTGATCAAAGGGTTTGCACTGACACTCGGGCTGGGGGTGCTGCTAAACCTGTTTACGGCGGTTGTTTTTTCCCGCACCCTGGAGTGGAGGGTCCGGCGCCGCGTCTGTTCTTCGTAAACCCGGGCTGTCTGTGTGGGGGCTACTTCTGGGCCGAGGAG
>CALLZL010000696.1 GCA_937859575.1 uncultured Chloroflexota bacterium | reverse complement strand
GCTCCTGTGCGAGCCGATGCCGCGCCAGCGCCTCCTGGTGCAACCGTTCGCGTTCAAGCGTTTGTGCCAGCTGGCTGCCCAGCAGGCCGAGCAGCTGTACTTCATCAACCAGAAAGCGCCGCGACGCATGGCTATTGACCATCAGCATGCCGATCGGTACGGCGTTAATTTCTACCGTCAGCGCGAGATGACCCTGGAATGCCTGTGTGCGCATGAGTGGCGGAAGATCATCAAGCGCATCGACGGCAACAGGCGATCTGTTTTCGGGCAGATACCAGAGATGCGGGTTGCCCGCATCAAACACCAGCGGTAATGCCGCTTCCGAGCCGATATCCCAGCCATGCGCAGCAACCAGGATCGCCTGGCCGCCCTGCTCGTCGGCCTCGATATAGGCACATGCATCGGCTTCGAGCAGCCGGGCGCCAACCCGCACCAGGCGTTGCAACGCCTGCTCGATCGAGGTCGCACCAAGCAGTTCGTGCGAGAGCCGCAGGAGCGCGCCTTGCTCGTGAACACGGCGTACCTTGACCTGTTCGTGCAGCCGGGCACGGGCAATTGCCGTGCCAAGTGAAAAACCGATCGCCGAGAGGAGTTGTAGCTGTGCCGGCGAGAAACGGCCGAACTCGGTAGTGGCGACATTCAGGATGCCGACCAGTTCATCGCCGCTCAGGAGCGGCACCGAGGCGTGCTGGGCCAGCGAGCGCTTGTCGCCGAGTGCATAGCGCAGGCGGCTGCAACGCACGACATTCACCGCCTTATTGAGTTTTCCAACGCTACAGAGTTCCTGGCAGGTGCATTCGCCCTGCCATGCCTGGCCCGGATATTCGATCGCCGGTGGCAACTGATGACGTGCCGCAAGGCGATACCCGCCGTTTTCATCCGACAGAAAGATCCAGCCGGTTTCGAGCCCCATCAACTCGACAATATGCGGCAGCACGGAGTCGAGCGCCTCGCGCAGATCGAGTGCGCGATTGAGCGTCTGCGCCAGTGCATTCAGCGTTGTCAGTTCGGCAACGCGCCGCTGCGAGTCGGGGAGCGCCGGCATGGGCATGCCTCTTACAGATCGCGTTTACGGCAGATACCAACCCCATCACGCAGCGGAATAATGACGGATTCGAGCTGGGGATGGTTCATGATCGCCCGGTTGAACTCCTGGATCCCGCGCACGGTAGGTGCTGCGTCTTCTTCAAGCACCAGTGCATTACACAGTACATTATCAGCAATCAGGATGCCGCCCGGCTGCAGGAGCGGAATGCAGAGTTCGAGGGCCTTAAAGGCATCGTGTTCATCAGAAAGATGGCGCAGGATATCGAGGAAAATCAGATCATACGGCCCACGCAGATTGGCGATCTCGCTAAACCACTCACCCTCGTGAATGGTGAAATGGTCGCCGTAACCGGCCCGATCAACATAGGTACGCGCAAGTTCGATGCGCTCCGGGTTGCGTTCGATCGCCGTCAGGCGCCCGCCCACCGGCGCAATGGCACGCAACAGCCATGTCGCTGCATAACCGGTGGCGGTACCGATCTCGAGCGCTTCGCGGGCACCGCTGCTCTTTGCCAGCAGATACAGAAGCTGCCCTTCGACCGGGCCGACCAGTGGCCAGCCATGACGATACCCCTCGATCTCAAGCTCGGCAAGCGCCGCCGGGCGTGGCGGCATAAGAGCCGCGAGGTAATCTTCGATCGCAATATTGGTTATATCGTCGCGCATGTTACCCTCCTTGCGCGTTGTTATGGTTTCTCATTCGCATACCGCAAAATTGTACCATAAATCACCGGGCTGCTCTGCCGCATAGACAGCAGCATGCAAGGAGTGACGCGTGTTGATACACTATAGCCAGGTGCAAAACGATTGATCATTGGGGCCGCGTGCATCTTGCGCACATGCGGGCGGGCCGCCCGCGCTCCCAGGATGCGGATGGCTCACGATTGCTGCACCTGGCTATAGGTATTCGTGCCGAGTGCGCCTGCTACACTCAGGTGCCGGTTTCGCCCAGCAGGGCGGCCACATCGGCACGCCGCGGCAGATCGGCGCCGACCCGTTGGCATGTGATCGCCGCCGCAGCCGCCGCAAAACGCAGCGTGGCCTCCAGTTCGGGGCGCGCAAGCGTCGTCAGTGCGGCACGTGTGAGCGCATCACGCTCGGCCAGCCCAACGAGCAGCCCGGCATCAACGGTATCGCCGGCACCGATGGTATCGGCTAGCTGCACCGGAAAGACCGGCACATGCACAGGGGCTTCGCCATGCCGCCATGCCATGATGCCATCACCGCCGAGCGTGATCACCACCAGTGCCGCACCATGTGCCAGCAACTGGGCGGCGGCGGCCTCGACCGGAACATTCGGCAGAAGCCAGGCGAGATCAACCACGCTGATCTTCACCAGATCGGCGAGGCCGAGAATGCGCTCGATCCGCTGGCGATAACTGGCTTCATCGCCGATCAGGCCAGCACGAATATTGGGATCGAACGAGATGAGCGCCTTTCCATGCAGCGCTTCACAGGCCGCCACCACCGCATCAGCAGTCGGCGCACGCAGCAGGCTGATCGAGCCGACATGCAGCGCACGGGTTTCGGCATACAGTGCCGGTGAGATCAGCTCCGGGGTATATAGTGTATCGGCAGCACCTTCACCATAAAAGGTATAGGCCGGCTCGTCATGCTCGATCGCGACGAAACTTAGCGTACTGGGGGCATCAATATCGATCAGGAAGCGCGTATCGACCCCTTCCTTATCGAGAAAGGAGCGCAGGGTGCGGCCGAAAAAATCCCGTGAGACACCGCCGGCAAAAGCCGCCGGCTGGCCAAGCCGGGCAAACCCGAGCGCAACATTCATCGGTGAACCGCCCGGATACATCGAGAATCCGGTTGTCTGGCCATGGTCGGTGATCGGCAGAAAGTCGATCAACAGTTCGCCCATACTAGTGAGTAGCTGACGCATCCTGGCTCCTCTCGATTATGGTAGGACGTCGTCAAAATCCTTGAGGCTCCACCTCAAACTCTGTTTTCTGGGTGTTTCTGGCGGCTTCGCCGCCAGAAACACCCAGAAAAGAATATTCGGGGGCGGCTTCGCCGCCCCCGAACCCCCACCGGAGGTGACTTTGACGTAGCCCTACGATTATGGCGTGCTAGCGATGGCTCTTAGCGCCATATGGTACCATATGGTGCATGCAAGTATTCAACCCTAAGGAGCCTACTGATGATACCTACCCGGCCGGCGGTTGTGCTCTTCGATCTGGGTGGCGTTCTGATTGAAGTAGCTGGTGCGGCGCAGATGGTGCGCTGGGCCCGGCTCGATTCCGAGCAGGCGCTCTGGTCGCGCATGGGCGCGCTCCCGGCGTTCCGCCATTTTGAGATGGGGCAGATCACCCCGCAAGCTTTTGCCGCTGCGGTCATCGCCGCATTTGCCCTGCCGGTCGACGAGGCGACGTTCCTGGCTGATTTTGCCGGCTGGCCGACCGGGCCGCTGCCGGGGGCGATCGAACTGCTCGAAACCATTGCGCATCGAACCCGGCTCGCGTGCCTCTCGAACAATAATGCCGTTCACTGGGAATATGTCAGTGGTATGGGGCTGACCCACTTCTTCGAGCCGCGCTTCCTCTCGCATGAGCTCGGCATGATCAAGCCCGATCCGGCGATCTATACCTATGCAGTAGAACAGCTTGGCTGCCCGGCCGCATCGATCCTGTTTCTCGATGACAAGCAGGAGAACATCGACACCGCCCGACAGGTCGGTATGCAGGCACGCCGTACCGTCGGCGTCGGCCAGGCACGCGCGCATCTGCGCGATGTTGGTATTCTGTAAGCAAAAACACAGCGATCGCATGATCGCTGTGCCTGAAGTGGTGGGCCCCCAGGGATTCGAACCCTGAACCAATTGATTAAGAGTCAACTGC
>CALLZL010000695.1 GCA_937859575.1 uncultured Chloroflexota bacterium | reverse complement strand
AATGACGTTTTGCCTGGCTCGCAAGCTGAGGCTGAAATGAACTCCTTTAAGGAGCCTGGTCGCGTTCAGGATGCATATATTCAAGCAAACTTGCTCTTGGAAGGGGCTGCCGATCATCTGATTGCTTTCACCAAGACTGTGACTGAACCGGCAACGACAATTGCACCTTGGACATGTGTGCGTGCTATTCTTGAGTCGTGTGCTCTGAGTGCATGGCTTATTGATCCCGCCATTGACGTGACTGTCCGTGTGCAACGAAGTTTCGCCCTGCGATACGAAGGGCTTGATCAACAAGTCAAATGTCTTCGGGCTTTCCGCAATATCGAGGATGTTGATCGAATGAACAATCGTATAGATGAAGTTGAACGTGACGCGCTTGAATTAGGTTTTCCGCAAATAGTAAACCGCACAGGTACTCGTATTGGCATAGCGCAACAGATGCCCACCATTACTGACGTTATCGAAATCACTCTTAATGAAGAAGCTACGTATCGGATCATGTCAGCAATGGCTCATGGGCATATATGGGCATACCGCCATCTTGGATTTAAGCTTGTCGATGATGAAGGCGAGTTGACTCTTGAGAAACACCTAGAGCCTTTTCTGGTGCAGTATTTATGCCTTCAGGCTGTACAAGCTCTTTCAAAGCCGGTCTTGTTAAAGGGTAATCTTTTGGGTTGGGATATACGTAATATCGATAGCATATTTGTTTCGGCTCTTGCCGATCTACGTGTTCCCTGATTGCATACTTCTGATGTACCGTGTTTGATTTGATGCTGCCTAACGGTTTGCGCGTCAGCCGCCGCCGATCACCCGGCGCGCTGCATATATATTGTATCAAAATGCCAGCGCTTACGCGCGCCGAAGGCGGTCGGCTGCAGCGCGTTGTTGGACGGCAACATAACGACGTAGCGCAATAAAGATGCCGGATTGGTATTGGCTACAGTTTATGATTCATAATGTCATCTGCAATTGATTACTTTCGCTGTCCGCTACATTTGGCGCTTCTCGCTCCATTGGTGTTGGCTCTGGTAGCTCTTCAGCATTTATTTTGGCGTTTGACAATACCTCTCTCAGTAATGCTTCGGCCTCCGGTTCCAACTCCAGTGTTCGTTCAAGCGTCCAAAGAACTTCCAACAGTTCGTCCGTCATGGCTGCTGTCCAACTTTGTGGACGAATCTCGTCTAGCGGTGATGAACTTCTGCCGCCTGGCTCTTTCTTGCGATAGTTGAGCCATGAACGTACGACGTTCAAACCCGATACATTATATTCCCATATATCAGGTTCAACTGGCGCAAACTCGCCATCTCCTACGCGCAGTGCTTTCCGTGAAGCATCATAACTGTAATCGCGCGGGTAGTGTTGATGAGCAGGCGAGATGGCTTTGACTGAGCGGGCGCGCCCTGCTTCGACTTCGCCGCGCGGCGCATCGATTTCCAAATCGCGCTCACCGAATGTGTGCACTCGAATCAATTCATGTCCCAAAGCAGCCACGCGACGAAATAAGTCCAGCGAACGCGTTAGTGGCACACGAGGGCCGGGCAACAACAATTCGTCGGCAAATGTTTGCACATAGGCGCGTGGAACAAGCAGGGCATAGCAATAGGCGAAAAAGTCTTGCACACGCGGTGTTTGCCCGTATATCTCGCCCAAGCGTTCAAGCAATCCTGCTGTGATATTTGGCTGCCTCGCTGCCGAGTCACGCCACAAGGGAATGACATCTTTACCGCCACGCCCCGAAAAATGATGTAGATCAGGAATGTGTGCAGAGACCGTAGCAGCCGGTCCGTTTCCCAGCACATCTGTCAATAATGAAGTGAGAAACACCTGGTGATGGTTTAAGGACACCCACAATGAAGGGCTGGACCTATCGAGTAATCGTGCGTCCGCCAAAATCCACTGTCGGTCGAAGGAGCGAAAAGCGTACCGCTGTTTGGGCGGTTCCGCCGATTGCGCGCTGATTGAACTGATAGCCTCCGACGAAGCAGGACGTGGGAGGCTTTGCGGTGCGGATTGATACGCTTTGCGCCCTGTGGGCGAGTCTTTGAATTGTGTAGAGCGTTCCGCTATAGGTGCACTCACTAATGCCAGCCAGCGTGTGTGAAGTGTCTCTCGATCAATACAAACAGGCCAAATACGCCCAACTTTGACGCCACTTTGCTGCCAGGGAAATAGATTGGTTAGTTCCGGCCAATCCCAATATGCAGCATCCGATAGGGGCAGGAGTGGTTTTAGCCACTCTGAAGAGCATTCACGCCAAGCTACATCATTTAGCGAGATAATTGCATCCAGTGCTGCGAATTTTTCGGCGCGCGTGCCCCTAATTCTTGTGAAATGCGTGCGTGCTGGTGTTTGCGTATTACCTGTGTTGATACGAATGCCGATTGCGATGGCGACACCAGTCTGAATGTTGAAAACATTCTCTGTTGGCCGTGCTCCCCGACTTTCGCCTTCAAGGTCGAGAATCCACAGTTCGTCGAATGTTTCACGCATCACGCGGCGCATTCCGACAAAGCCCGGTCCACGCAAATAAGACGAAGCTGTGATAAAGCAGACAATGCCTCCTCGGTCTCCGTCCGTTTCTGAGTTTTCAAAAACTTTCCACAGCGCCCAGCGCCAGAAATAAACATAGTCGTTATAAAGATTCTTGAGATGCCTACCATATCCCGCTTCACGGGCTGGGACAAGAAACGCTTCTAGCGGGGCATTTCGTGGGCTTCCTATCGCGCCATCGCCCCAACGAACCCAACCACCACGCAAAGTTTGTTCGGGATTGTCACGCTGCTGCCGATCATACGGTGGATTACCAAGACACACGAGAATAGAAGTTTGCTGCTTAACTCTTCGGGCACGCTCGTGTTCAACGGCTAGACGTTGCATGAAGAACGACCGTTGCGAGGGTTCATAAGGCGATTCAAGTGTGTCAGATAGGTAAACAAGCGCCCCCTCTGGGGGTAAATGCCCACCAGCGGCGCGTACAGCCTGTGTAAGCCGCAAATGTGCTACAGCATATGGCCCGACCAAAAATTCGAATGCATGTAGACGTGAAGCGAGATCGGTAGCTGCACCCGCAGTAGCGCCAGAGCCGCTACGCTGCTGGATAGCTCCCAACGCATGCACGAAAACAGAAAGTGGATAGGCGCCGGTCCCCGCCGCAGGATCAAGTACAGTTACACCAGGTGCATTAAAACCACGTGGTTTTTTAAAACGTGTCCTCAACAGTTCATCAATGAGACGCACTTGTGCTTTGATAACTGAGACAGGCGTATAATACACTCCGGCATCTGCACGCAAACGTGGATCGTACTCGGCAAGAAAATCTTCATAGAAATACAGCCACGGATCCTCTTGTGTTGTTTGAGAGCGATGCCATGCCGAAGGATCAAGCGCATTCAAGATTCTTAGGAGTACATCGATTCCCGCACCTAGTTCACGCCGTGCATCGGGGTGGGCTAAAGCGCGCAATGCGCCAGCCAGTAAACCGTGGTTGACATCTAGCGCATTGGCAGCATTATCGAGCGTCAAATTCCCCTGGCCTTCAATGCGTGCCAGGAGTAATCCATAGGTGAGAGTTTGTGCATAAGCGTCGGCGAATTTCGCATCATCAGCATCCGGAAAGAGCGCAGCGCGCCATTCACGAGCAAGTAATGACAAGCCAGATTGGTCATCAGCGATAGCGTTTTGCACATCGGCTCGGATCAAACGGCATAGTGGTGCCAACAAGCCGGCGAGTTCACGTGGGCGCGATGGCACAATTGGCTGCCATGAAAGAAAATCTCGTAGTAAAATTCCCAGATCGACTGCATTGTCCTGTGTAATTGCACGTTCACCGTCGGCAGTGACATCACCTGCCAAACGGACTGTAGAGCCGACCTGTTCCCCTGTGCGAAACAAACTCCACTCGTTTCCATCAGTGTAGATAAGATTGGGGAGCGACTTAAACTTTTCCCACTGTTTGCCATTGTCAGAAGTTCGTGTGAAACGCTGTGGTCGCGCCCCAAGCCCAGGAGCTTTCAATTCAATGTAACCACACAAAACACCATCGGCATCAGTTCCAAAATCAGGTCGTCCACGCAAGCCAGTAACTTGACTTTCGGAACGCAAAATTACGTTTTGATGTAGCTCTTGTCCAGTGCTTTCAATCAACACCTTGACGGGAGGCTTAAGTTGATCCTCGGGTTGAGCAGGGACAGCCGACGCGAAGTTACGAGTCAGCGAGAGTGCAAACTGTTGAAGGAGAGGTAGTAAGTTAGGCATTGAAAATCTCTAGCACATAAGAGTTTGTCCATCCTACCGAGAATTATACTGCATACTACCGATTTGAATGAACTTGGAGAGGAGACTGGGGTTGTTTTGAGTTGCCGCCCAACATGGTAATGTCCTGCTGTTACGCTACTGCAGACGTCCAAAATCGTCTGGGCGGCGTAGACTCAACAGCGTGTGGGTTACTCCCGACGATGCCAAACTGTTATGAGAGTATGAGGAGTTGTCATGTCCGTCTTTCCGCTGGTCGCCGAGAACGAAGCAACCGACCCGCTTGTGGTCGCCGTCTATGACGAGATCCGGCGCGAACTTGGTTTCGGGATCGTGCCGAATATCTTTAAGTCGATGGCCATTCGCCCGACCATCCTGCGTGCCCATTGGGATAAGTTCCGTGCGACCATCCTGACCGGCCATCTGCCCCGTACCCTCAAAGAGATGGTTGGCGTGCTGATCTCGCAGCATAACAATAGCCAGTACGCGATGCGCGTCCATCTCCATGGCCTCAGTGCGCTTGGTATGTCGGAAGAGGTCTTGCAGGCGCTGGTGCGTGATTTCGAGAACTGCCCGCTTCCCGCCCGCGAGAAGGCGATCCTGCGTTTCGGCCTGCTTGCCGCCACCGACCCGCTACGCCTCACCGATGCTGATTATGCTGCGCCCCCCAACCCCGCCCGGAGCCCCGAAGATATCTGCGGGGTGGTTGCCACCGCCGATCTCTTCTCGTCGATCAACGCCTATACCGATAGCGCCCGTGTGCCAATCGATGCGCTTGGGTAGGAGCTCGTGATGCCCCGCAGGAGTACATCGCCGGCAAGTCAGGCCAATGAACCGGTGGTACAACCAGAACAGCTTGTTTCACAAGTGCGCCTGCTGCTTGCCGAAGCGCAGGCGCTCTCGTCGCGCCTCGCGGCACTCAACGAGATCGCAATCGGCATCCAGGAGCATCTCGATACCGAGCAGTTGCTGCAGACCCTCGCACGCCATGCGCGCTGGGTGATCGATTTCCAGATCTGCTCGATCGCATGGGTTCTGCCGCATGGCTATCGCATCCAGATCCTGCGGGGTACAGATCCGCAGCACGATGCAGCCAGATCCTACGCGGGTGGTGCAATCGGGCGAGCGCTTGGCGGCCAGCATGCGCAGTTGGTCAATCAGGCCACACCGGCCGACATCCTGCCGCCGGGGATGCAATCAGCGCTGATTATTCCGCTCAAGAGTGGTGGGCGCACTCTCGGGACACTCAACTTCTACCACACCAACCCGGATCACTATACCCTCGACGACATCCGTATCGCCTCGGCGCTGACAACCCAGGCCGCTGCGGTGCTGCAGAATGTGCAGCTTTTTGCCGAGATCGCCCAGGCACGTGACGAACTGCATACGGTGCTTGAGTCGATCGGCGATGCGGTGCTGGTGATCGATCGCAGCGGCAATCTACGCCTGGCCAATAGCGCTGCGGTTCGGCTGTTTGCCCTTGATACCGCCGAACTGATCGGAAGGCCGCTCGTCGATCTGGTGTTGCCCGCAACCCGGCGCAATCTGTTTGTCAATCCTGATGATCTTGGCGCGATCATGGCCGCCTGGGAACGTGACGACCACCAGGGGAGCGGTACGGTGCAGTTTTCCGACAACCGCTATTTTGAATGGGCAATTGCGCCGCTTCAGGCGATCGGCAAGCTCGACGGTGCTGTGATTACCTTGCGCGATGTCAGCGACCGTGTGCTGCTCGAAAATCTGCGCGACGACATGATTCAGATGCTGGTGCATGATCTGCGTACGCCGCTCACAAGCATGATTATGTCGCTCGATATGCTCGATTTTGCGCAGAGTCGCGGTGATCGCGAGCTGAGTGAGCAGACCATGAAGATGGCGCGTGGTGCGTCGTATCGCCTGCTCGACCAGATCAACCTGCTGCTGGATTTACGCAAGCTCGAAGCGGGCCAGCTGACGCTCGATCTCCGGCCGCTGCCATTGCCCGACCTGCTCAATGCCGCTGCCGATACGGTGCGCCTGATCGCCCGGGGCAACAACCAGACCATCAGCGTCAGCCATCCGAGCGATGTTGCTCTGATTGCAGCCGATCAAGCGCTGATTCGGCGTGTGATCGAAAACCTGCTGGGGAATGCAGTAAAGTTTGCACCCAATGGAACCATCATCGAACTAACGGCCGCGAGGGTTGGCGACATGATCGAGTTCACTGTCACCGATCGCGGCCCTGGTATCCCCGAAGAGATGCGTACCCAGATCTTCGAGAAGTATGTGCAGATCGATGGAGCCATGCGACGCAAGGGTACCGGGCTGGGGCTTACCTTTTGCAAGTTGGTGGTCGAGCAGCATGGCGGCACGATCGGGGTCGATGCGCTCATCGGTGGCGGCAGCCGCTTCTGGTTTCGCCTGCCGCTCACGGCTGACTGACAACGCCTGCTACCGTACGCGAAACACCACCACACCATCCTGGCGGAAGGCTTCTTCGAGTTGTCCGGCGCTTGCAGTTGCCAGGGCAGCTGTCGGCCCATCGGCGTCGCGTGCAAGCACATACGTAACACCATATTCACCCAGGATCGCCTGCCTTGTGCTCGGTGTCGTGCCTGGGTCAAGCACCTGATCGGCCATGTCGCGCTTGTCGAAGAAGCGCAATGTACCGGCCCAGTGCGCCAGAAACGAACGTGCGTCTGTCCAGACCGGAACAAACTGGCCGAGTTCGAGCTTCGCCAGCACCACATCATCCCCATTGGTATTGGCTTCGAGCCAGCGCAGTGCCGCCACCTCGCCACTCGTCAGGTAGTAGGGGTTCTCGTGGCGACCGAGGTCGTTGATACGCCAGGCTACCAGATAGACATTCGTGACGGTTGCCAGCAGCAAGATACTGGCCAGTGCGGCACCGGCGAACTGCGGTGCCCGCTGCCGCAGCCAGGGCAGGATGCGCGTCAGCAGGGCGGCCGAGCCGAGGATGGCGATCGGCATCTGCCAGCCGAGCAGCAGGTGGATCTGGAACTTGACCGGCAGATAGATCAACACAAAATGCAGCAAGAACCAGACGCTGATCAGCAGTTCGGTATCATCGCGACTCTGCAGCATGCGGCGGCGGAAACCGATCAGCGCCAGCAGCAGTGGGATACCCATCAGCACCAGCAGATTCAGCGGCCATGGCGTCCAGGCACCGGCATTGTCGAACTGCGAAAGCTTCTGGCCCCATGTCGGGTCGGTAAGCACCAGGGCCGACAGATAGGCAGGTGCTGGCACCGAGATCGCCGCAATAATCACGCCACACCAGAAGACGAACATGGGGAACCGACGGTCGCGCAGCCAGATCAGCAGCCCGGTTGCCCCAAACACCGCATAGATTGTCACCAGATCATAGGCGTGCTGCATGCCCAGCATCAGGCCGACAACCCCGGCTACCACGGCATAGCGATACTGGCGGCGGCGTAGTGCAAGCACAAAACAGCCGATCATGGCCAGAATAAGCGCCAGGGCAATACCGAAGTGCGGAAAGCCGAGCATGATGAAGAAACTGTTCGGCTCCGAGGTGTAAATATCGAATGGAAACGGCGCATCTTCCAGGCGTAGCAGATACTTGACCCCCACCCACAGGATGCCGAGGCCACCGCCAAAACTGAACAGAAAGAGCGCCAACAACCGCTGGGTTGTATCGGCCACCACCAGGCGCAAAAAGCCGAATGCCGCTGCCATCAGGCTAAAAATGGCAATAATACGCAGCAGCGCATAGCTGCCGGCGTAATCGAGCCCAAGCGCCGCCCCGATCCGCCCCATGCTCCACCAGAGCAGGTTGAAAAACGCCGGTTCGTTCGGCTCGGCCGAAAGCCGGCTGGGAGCCAGATTGGCATGCGTCAGATCCCGCATCCAGGCGAAATACTGCATGTGATCGGGAATGTTGAAGATCACCCCGGCGAACTGCCGATCGGCCGGTGCGGCGGCTGTTGCATAGACGAACGGCAGGGACGTGAGCAGTAAGACTGCAATCAGGATCGCGCCGAAGATCGGTAGTTCGCCGCCTGCAGCAACAAATCGCTTACCGGTAGCGGTGCGACCGAGGATCGGGCGCGGGTCACTGGTGGCCATACGGATGCTCCTGTAGCACGGCGTGGCGTAGCGGTATTGCCGCCACACCACAGCCATTGGTATCGGGAAGAAGGGTTATTGCGACTGTTTTGCCCGTCGTGATCGCATCCAGCGGCGGATGAGCACGGCTGTGCCGACGATCAGCACAACCGGCAGCAGCGCCAGGCTGATCACAACCAATCCGGTACGTTCCCAGTCGAGCGCGCCACTCGGCGGCGGCGCCTCGGCCAGAAACGCCGGCAGCGGGGTGGGTGTCACCACCGGGGTAGCCGTCGGCTGCGGTACGCGGGTGCCGGTCGGGAGCGGTGTAAATGCCGGCAGTGGTTCGATAGCCGGTGCCAGGATCGTCTGCGTACTATACCAGACACGATAGCGCGCCCGTTCGCTGGTAAACAGATCCGACTCACTGCGGGTAAACCATGTCACATGCAGCTCGTTGCCGTTATTGACAACGATCGTCGGCCATTCCGGGTAGAGCTCGTTGTCCATGATCGTATCGGGTGGCGACCAGCTGCGGCCATCCCATGTCATATGGATCAGCGCCAGCCGGTAGCGGGCGTCGCTGCGCCCTTCGATCCTGCCCGAAAATACAAGGTGCATCTGCCCGAGGCTGTCGGCCGCGATACTATAGCGATCCAGGTTATTGTCGTTCAGGTCGCGTGTCAGCACCCCCGGAATCGCCAGGGGCACGCTCC
>CALLZL010000694.1 GCA_937859575.1 uncultured Chloroflexota bacterium | reverse complement strand
CCGACCGATGTGTCGTTTGAGGCAGCTATTCGTTTTGCCGTCGAAGGACGTTTTGACGGATATGTCGTGGTGGGCGGCGGATCGAGTATCGATACCGCCAAAGCGGCCAATCTGTATGCAACATACCCCGCAGATCTCCTGGCGTATGTCAACCCGCCGATCGGCGAAGGGCGCCCGGTGCCGGGTCCGCTCAAGCCACTGATTGCGATTCCGACCACTGCCGGAACCGGAAGTGAGACAACCGGGGTGGCGATTTTCGACTATACCGCGTTGCATGCCAAAACCGGTATTGCACATCGGGCACTGCGGCCGGTACTCGGCATTATTGATCCAGAGAATACCCGCAGCCAGCCGCGCCTTGTGGCAGCATGCAGCGGCCTTGATGTGCTCTGCCATGCACTGGAGTCGCTTACCGCCTTACCCTACCACCAGCGCCCGGCTGCCGAACAACCACACATGCGCCCGGCGTATCAGGGTGCCAACCCGGTCAGCGATATCTGGTCGGCCCAGGCGATCACCCTGGTAGCGCAGCATCTGTTGCGGGCGATCAACGACCCGGCCGACGACGAGGCGCGCAGTGCGATGCTGCTGGCCGCGACGTACGCCGGGATCGGTTTCGGCAATGCGGGGGTACACCTGGCGCATGGCATGTCGTACCCGGTATCGGGCATGGTGCGCCGCTATACGGCAGATGGTTACCCGGCCGATCGGCCGTTGATCCCGCATGGTATGTCGGTGATCCTGCATGCGCCGGCGGTGTTTCGCTATACGGCAGCGGCGGATCCAGAGCGGCATCTGTATGCCGCAAGCCTGCTGGGGGTTGATGTGCGTGGTGCGGCTCCCGAGGATGCCGGTGATCTCTTGGCCGGCGCGATTATCGCCCTGCTCCGGCAGATCGGCATGCCCAACGGCCTGGCGGATGTCGGCTTCGGCGAGCAGGATATCGATCAGCTGGTTGCCGGCACGCTGCCGCAACACCGGGTGACGAAACTCGCACCGCGGCCGGTCGATGCGCCAACCTTACGGCAACTCTTCCACGAATCGCTGCGGCTGTGGTAATGGCGCTTACTCGGCGGCAAACGCCGCCTGCAACGCCCGCAGTTCGACGGCAAGACCACAGATGACCAGATAGACCTCATCGGCTGCGGCGGCGATCTGCTGATTGGCGCGGCCAAGCAGATCGCGATAGACGCGGCCGAGCGGGTATTCCGGCACGATCCCCATGCCTACTTCATTTGTCACGATAACCAGCAGCTGCTGCCGCTGCCGCGCCGTTGCCAGGATCCTACCGATCTCATGGCCAATCGGCGGCTCGGGGTCGGCTTCATGTGCCAGCAGCAGGTTGCTCACCAGCAGCGAGAGGCAGTCGAGCAGAACCACAGCATGTTCATCGATCGTCGCCAGGGTTGCTGCGACCGCCAGGGGTGTTTCGTGGGTTACCCAGGCTGCCGGGCGTTGAGCGCGGTGATGTGCGATACGGTGCTGCATCTCTTCGTCGCCGGCTTCGGCAGTTGCCAGGTAGTGTACCTGATGATCAGGGCGGGCGGCATATTGTTCGGCACGGCGGCTCTTGCCGCTGCGCGCCCCACCGGTAAACAGCACAATGCGGCTCAAAACTCGATCCCCTTCTGGGCCTTGATCCCCTGCTGGTTGAAAGGGTGCTTCACCTCGCGCATCTCGGTCACCAGGTCGGCGGCGGCGATCAGGGCCTCGGGTGCATCGCGGCCGGTGATGATCAGGTGCAGCATGGGCGGCTTATGGGCCGTGATCCAGGCCAGCACCTCGCTGGTAGCGAGCCAGCCGAAACTCAGCAGATAGGTAAATTCATCGAGCAGGAAGACATCGTACGCGCCGCTCACGATCTTCTGCTGTGCAGTGGCCCAGCCATGCAGCGCCTTGGCCTGGGTCTCATCCAGATCGCGGCTGGTCCATGTCCAGCCATCGCCCATGGGGGTCAGCTCGACACCCAGCTCGCGCAGGGCGCGTAGTTCACCGAAGTTGGCATGCTCGTGTTTGAAGAACTGGATCCCACCGACGCGCATCTTGCGCCCGCGGGCGCGCAGCAGGATGCCGAGTGCTGCGGTAGTTTTGCCTTTGCCGTTGCCGGTATTGACGATCAGAAGCCCCTTGTGGCGCGGTGGTTGGGTCGGCGGCATCCCGGCTGGTGTATCTGTCATGATGGTTCTTTCTGTGCCGTACTGCATGCTCGTGCAGCCTAATCGGCTGCACAAGCATTCTAGAGGAGATGATCACAAACCACAAGCTGAGCTGCCGGGAATTCATGGGGCGACGATCAGACGTCCGACCATGCCGGCCTCGATATGGCCTGGCACCGTACAGAGATACTCGTATTCGCCCGGCTCGCCGACAAAAAAGAGTGCTGTGGCGGTCTGGCCGGGGCGCACATTTATATGAGCATCCTTGATCTCTTCGATCTCCCAATCATGGAAGATCGGGTCGAGATTGGTGTAGCTGACCCGTACCCATGTGCCGGCGCGGGCATGGATGACGGGCGGATCGAAGCCGACGCGGCTGGCAATGATTTCAACCGGCTGTGCCGTGGCGTCGATATGCCGCCAGTAGCTCGACCAGCCTGCCACAATAGCCAGCATGACCATGGCGATAACGGCCAGATAGCCCCATTCGGCCACTCGCTCGGTGAGTGGCGGATGCGCAATCGCCCGTGGATCGGCCGGCACACGGAAGCGCCGTAAGCGGAGCGAATTGCTCACCACACTGACACTCGAGAGCGCCATTGCCGCCGCCGCCATTTTGGTGTCGAGCAGGATGCCGAACAGTGGGAAGAGTAGCCCCATCGCCACTGGGATCAGCAAGATATTGTAGGCAAAAGCCCAGAACAGATTCTGCCTGATCACCGCAAGCGTGCGGCGTGAGAGGGCGATGGCACTTACCACACCGCGCAGATCGCCACCGATCAATGTCAGGTCGCTCGCTTCGATTGCCACATCAGTACCGCTGCCAATCGCGATCCCTAAGTCGGCGGCTGCGAGTGCCGGTGCATCATTAATGCCATCGCCGACCATCGCCACCTTGATGCCGCGAGCCTGGAGCGCGTGTATCTGTTCGGCCTTCTGATGTGGCAGTACTTCGGCGATAACATTGGTGATCCCCACCTGGCGGGCGACCGCCATGGCAGTTATGCGGTTATCGCCGGTGAGCATCCAGACATCCAGCCCCAATGCGCGGAGTTGCTGCACAGCCTGTGCCGATTCGGGCTTGAGCGTGTCGGCAACGGCGATCACTCCGGCAAGGATCCCGTCAATCGCCACCAAAACGGCGGTCTTGCCATCGGGGGCGGAATAGGGGCGGCGGGCGGGCAGCGGGGGCGGGTGGGGGCCCGGGGGGTGGGGCCCTCCCCCCCCGGCCGCCTGGAGGGGCCCGCCGTAGGAGAGCTGGTGGCGGCGACGGTCGGGGAGGGCGTCGACCGGCGGGCCGGACGGGTGGCGGGGCTGGTCGTCGGGCAGACGGGCGGGGTGCC
>CALLZL010000693.1 GCA_937859575.1 uncultured Chloroflexota bacterium | reverse complement strand
CGTTCTGGATGACCCACATGCATGGTTGCCGCCTGCGAGAGTATAGCATATGCTGTAGCGGGTTGTGCTGTTTGCGACAGGAGGAACACAATGGAATATCGACTCTTTGGTCGTACGGGTGTTCGGGTTGCGCCGTTGGCGCTTGGGAATATGAACTTCGGCAACCCGACCGACGAAGCCGAGTCGTTTCGGATTGTTGATCGGGCGATCGACGCCGGGATCACGATCATCGATACGGCGAATGTCTATAATAGCGGCCTGAGTGAAGAGATCCTCGGCCGGGCACTGCAACGCAATGGCCTGCGCGAGAAGGTCTTCCTGGCGACCAAGGCATTTAATCCGATGGGGCCCGGGCCGAATGATCGCGGCACCTCGCGCTTGCATCTGATCAAGGCCTGCGAGGATTCGCTGCGCCGATTGCAGACCGACCATATCGATCTCTACCAGATGCATCGCCCTGATTTCGACACACCGCCCGACGAAACGCTGGCGGCGTTGACGGATCTGGTGCGGAGCGGCAAGGTGCGCTATATCGGTTGTTCGACACACCCGGCCTGGAAGGTAATGGAAGCGCTGATGGTGAGTGAGTTGAAGGGGTATGTGCGCTACGTATCCGAACAGCCGCCCTATAATCTGCTCGATCGCCGCATCGAGAACGAGTTGGTGCCGCTCTGTACCGCGCATGGGCTGGCAATCATCCCGTGGGCGCCAATGGCGCAGGGGGTGCTGGCCGGTCGCTATAGCGATGCCGCACAACCGCCGACTGATTCGCGTGCCGCGCAGCGTGGCGGAATCTATGCCGAACGGGTCACGGCGGCGGGTGTCGCCGTGGGTCGGGAGGTCGTCGCACTCGCCCAAGAAGCCGGTATCACGCCGGCCCAACTGGCGCTTCTGTGGGTCAAGGATCAGCCCGGGGTGACGGCACCGCTGTTTGGGGCCCGCACGGTAGCGCAGCTCGAAGAAGCACTGCCAGTGATCGAGATGCGCCTCAGCGATGAACTGCGCGAGGCGTGCGATACACTGGTGCCGCCAGGCAGCGCCGTGACCAATTTCCACAATAGTGCCGCCTGGATGCGTATGCGGCTGTGATTTGTTTGGCGTGCCGTTGCAGGCTACAACCTCCGCAGCGGCACGTCGAACTCCCACCTTGATGGATCTTACCCGACCAGCGAGCGCATTGCGGCACCGATCCGTTCGATTCCCTTCACAATCAGCTCTTCCGATTGCAGGCTGAAGGCCAGCCGCAGTTCGTTGGCACCAGCCCCATTGGCATAGAAATCGCTGCCGGCGACAAACGAGACACCCCGCGCTTCGGCAGCCTTTAAGAGCGTCGGGGCATCCATACCATCCGGGAGCCGACACCAGATGAAGAAGCCACCCGCCGGCCGGCGGAAGGTTACTTCCGGCAGGAATTCGCGTTCAATCGCTGCCAGCATCACCTCGGCCTTGCGCTTATAGAGCCGGCGCAGGTCGGCGATATGCGCTTCGAGCCGGCCATCGGCGCAGTAGCGCTCGACAACGCGGGTGATGAATGGGCCGTTGCCGCCTTCGATTTTGAACATCGACAGACGCTCGATGATCTCGGGCCGGGCACAGGCAAAGCCGACCCGTACACCGGGAGCCAGGATCTTCGAGAAGGTGCTGACATGAATCACGACCCCATCGGTATCGAGTGCAGCTAGCCGTGGCGGCGGTGGTGCATCGAAGTAGAGCTCGCCATAGGCGTCATCTTCGAGCAGCAGTGTGCCGTAGCGCACCGCCAGTTCGATCAGGCGTTGCCGGTTCGCCAGCGGCATGAGTGTGCCTGTCGGGTTGTGATAGGTTGGAATGGTATAGACGAACTTCGGCACCACCCCTTCGGCTTTCAGATCGGCCAGTGTGCCTTCGAGTACATCAAGGTCGAGCCCTTCGGCACCGACCGGTACGGTAACCAGGCGCGCCCCGGCGGCGATGAAGTAGTTAACCGCACCCATGAAGCTTGGCCCCTCGACAATCACAGTGTCGCCCTGATCGATAAATACCTGAGCCAGCAGGCCGAGTGCCTGGCTCGATCCATGGGTGACCATAATATTCGATGGGCCGGCACTGATCTGCTGGTGCGCCAGCCGATCGATGATCAGGCGTACCAGGCCAGGGTAGGTCGGGCCGTAGTTCAGCGCATGCGGGGCATCTTCCGCCAGCACTTCGGCCGTCGCAGCGACGAGTGCATCGGTCGGGAAGCGTTCCGGAGCAGCAAAACCATAAGCCAGGCTGATCGCGCCTTCCGGCTCTTCGGGCCAGCGCGAGGTGGCGCGGGATGTCCGGGCGCGGGCCGCAAACAGGGTATCAAGCGTCGGGGCGCGGGATGTGGGTGCCATGCCAGCTCCTTCAATGGTATGGTTGCAACGATGCGCCATCATACCATTGTTTCTGGCTGCCGGTGTTGGAGCCCCCAGAGCAGCCCCACCACCGGTACACATTATTGCAGCCCCAGCCGATAGACCCGCCCTTCGTACATGCTGGTCAGATACAGTTCTCCGGCGTCGTCTTCGCCGAATGAGCTGATATTCTTGCCGGAGTTCAGCAGTTCGATCATGTCACGCACCGGGCCGCTGCCGTGCAGGGCCCAGATCCGGCCGCTGCAGAAATCGGCGAAGATGTAGGTGCCGGCAACCGCCTCGTACATGCTGCCACGATAGACATACCCACCGGTCACCGAACAGCCGACACTATGATCATATTCGGCAATCGGCAGTTCGAGCCCGCTGGTATCGCAGCCGGCCCGAAAGCAGCTGCTCCCTTCGAGAATATTCCAACCGTAGTTGATACCGGCGCTACTGCCAGCAGGGGTGAAGTGGATCTCTTCGATGCGATTCTGGCCGACATCGGCAATATACAGATCGCCGGTGGCGCGATCGAACGAGAAGCGCCACGGATTGCGCAGCCCATACGCCCAGATCTCGGGCAGTACTGCACTATCGCGCTGCAGATTATCGGGTGGGATGGCATATGGGTCGCCACCATCAACATCAATCCGCAGCATTTTGCCCAGCAGCGTGTCGAGCCGTTGGCCGAACCCGCGTGGATCCCCGCCGCTACCGCCATCGCCGGTGCCGATATAGAGGTAGCCATCAGGGCCGAACTTGATCAACCCGCCATTATGATTGGCGAATGGCTGAGCAAATTGCAGCAGGATCGTTTCACTGGCCGGATCTGCCGTGTCGCCGGTGGCGCGAAAGCGCGAGATCACGGTGTCGTCGGCACGATTGGTGTAATTGACATACACCAGGCCGGTGTCGGCAAACCGGGGATGAAAGGCGACACTCAGTAACCCCTGTTCGTTGGCACGCGCACTGACACGATCAGTTATATCGAGGAACGGCTGCGCGACGACACCACCATCGCGGATGATCCTGATCCGGCCGGCCTTTTCGACAACAAACAGGCGCCCGCTGCCATCGCCGGCACCCGTCAGGTGCAAGGGGTTGTCAAATCCATCGGCATACAGTTCGAGCTCCAG
>CALLZL010000692.1 GCA_937859575.1 uncultured Chloroflexota bacterium | reverse complement strand
GTTCGGGCCCATGCAGCATGGCGCGTGCCAGCCCGAGGCGCATCTGCATCCCCTTCGAGAACTGCGCCACCGGCGTGGTGCCGTCGTCGGCCAGCCCGACCCGTGCCAGTGCTTCATCGGGGGTCATGGCGCTCTGCTGGTAGAGTGCGGCAAAATAGCGCAGGTTCTCGATCGCCGTAAGTTTGCGAAAATGGTTCGGCAGTTCGAAGGCGACGCCGATCCGTTCATAGTAGTTGCTGCCCCATGCCGCCAGGTCGTTTCCGAGCACCATGGCGCTGCCGGTATAGCCGTGCAGCAGCCGGGTGAGGATCTTCTGCAGGGTACTTTTACCGGCACCACTCGGCCCGAGAATACCAAGCACTTCACCACGCGCAACCACCAGCTCGATATCCTGGATCGCGGGGGTTGCCGCACCACGATAGGTGAACGAGAGGTTACGGATCGCCAGTGCATGCATCATATGCCTCCTTGCTGGCCGATACGTGCAGCCAGCATAGCAACAAGTTCGGCAATCATCTGTGGGTAGATTGCCGGATCAAAATCCGTTTCGTGCAGTGCGACCAGAAAGAGCGCCCGCATCAGATTGACAAACAGTGCCGGCTGCCATTCGATCACCATGCCCTGGGCCCGCCAGATCGCAATCAGTTGCTCGGCAAAGCGCAGATCGGCCTGCATGCCGGCTGCCAGTGCTGCGGGCGGCAGGGCCTGCAACAGCATGCGATACTCGTCGCTGCCGAAGAACCGAAACAGCGGCTCGCGCTTCCATGCCAGCAGGGCATGCTCAAGCAGCCCGCGAATACGTTCGGGCGGTGTGCCGCTCGGCTGTGCCGCGATCGTCAGCAACTGCTGGTGATAGGTTGCCTCGAAGCCGGCCAGAACATCAAACAGAAGCTCTTCCTTCGAAGCATAAAACAGGTAGAAGGCGCCTTTCGAGATCCCGGCAGCACGCGCCATGGCCGCAACACTCAGCTTGCGAAAGCCAATGGTCGCCAACCCCTCGTGTGCGGCGGCCTGCAGGCGGGCCCGGATCCGTACCCGCTCGTGCTCATGAAATCCACGTGGCATGATGAACCTCTGTACATATGACCATTTCGGTAAAACGGTCATACGTACAATACCATGCGATAGATATGGGGGGATCGGTCGGAAGGAGGATCGGAGCTAAGCCGGCTCTACGGCTGATAACTACAGACGATCAACTCCTCCACATTACCGCGCTTGCGGCCGTCGCAGTTAATCTTACGGCTTGCAAGCACAATCGCCGTGTGGGCAGCCCGGCTGCGGAAGAGCTCGTCGGCGAGCGGGGTATACGAATTGCTCAACATCACAAAGACACCACGCTCACGCAGGGTGCTGAAGGTCTCGGCAAGCCGGCGCTGATCATCGGGGCCGAAGGTCTGCCCGGTATAGTGGGTAAACGAGGCGGTGGCGCTCACCGGCACATAGGGTGGATCGAAATAGACCAGGTCGCCTGCCTGGGCGAGCCCTGCCACATCGGCAAAATCACCGATGCGCAGCTCGACATCCTGCAATGCGCTGCTCACGGCGCGCAGGTTGTCGGGGTCGCAGATCAGTGGATTCTTATAGTAGCCGAACGGCGCGTTAAACTGCCCTTTACGGTTCAGGCGATACAGCCCGTTATAGCACGTGCGGTTGAGGAAGATCGTGCGGGCGGCGCGTACCACCGGTGGGCGATCGGCGAAACCGGGCTGGCGATCCCAGTTCCGGATTTCGAGGAAGTAATCGCTTGATAGGCGGTGCTGATGGTGCTCGATCAGTGCCTCGATCAGCGTCTCGACATCATCGCGGATCACCTTGTAGCACAGGATGAGTTCGGGGTTGTAGTCGCTCAGCACGGCACCCGCCCGCAGCCGGCTGGTGCTGTACAGGTTGAAGAAGAGCGCCGCGCCGCCGACAAACGGCTCGAAATAGCGCCCGAAGCGAGCCGGCAGGCGGCGTACCAGTTCTGGCAGCAGCTGGCTCTTCCCACCGGCCCACTTAATAAACGGGCGTGCGGTTCCCGCCGCTTCGATCGTAAGCGATGACTGTGTCATGTATGGCTGAATTTCTGATGACGAAGCTGGCGCATGCATCAGCCATCGTCGGGGCGGTGTGTCTGGCGATTATAGCACAGACAGGTTACTGCCGGTAGGCGACGATCAACCCATCGCGAATGGGCACCAGGCTCGCGATCCAGGCAGGGTCGCTGGTGAGCATACGTGTAACTTCGCGTACACCCTGGGTATCAGGGCTCTGGTCGCTGGTGTCGAAGATTCCACCATGCCAGAGCATATTGTCGATAATCAGCACACCACCCGGCCGTAGTTTTTCGGCAATCACGGCGATCGACGCCGGGTAACCGGCCTTGTCGATATCGTTGAAGATAATATCGAACGGCCCTTCGGTTGCCTGCAGGGCCGCCACCGCCTCGCCGACATGATATGTCACGATATCGTGGTAGCCAAGCGCATCGAGATGCCCGCGTGCTTTTTGCGAGAGTTCGGCATCCCATACGACATGGTGGACCCCCCCACCGCCGTTTTCGTAGACGGCCCGGGCAAACCATGCCGTCGAATAGCCATACCCCGAGCCAAGCTCAAAGATCCGCTGCGCCCTGATCATGCGTGCCAACTGATAGCACAGATACCCCGAGGCTGGCCCAACAATCGGGAACCCGGTCTCTTGGGCATAGGCTTCCATGCGCTGCAACTCTGCCGGGCGCGGCGGCACAAGCGTATCGAGGTAGTCGCGTACCTGTTCGGGAATCGGATCGGTTGCCATGCGGATTCCTTTCGTGTGTTCTGGCGGGGTCTATCGCCGCGTACTCGTGAAAAAATGACTATACTATACGTCGAGCTGAAGTGAAAAAAGATTGAGGATTGCCATGTCGCTGCTTCCATCGGCTTCTATCAACACCATCGCCCGCCACGAGGGCGAGACGGTGACGCTGGCGGGTTGGGTTGCCAACCGCACCGAAAAGGGGAAACTGATCTTCATCCGCCTGCGCGACGGCACCGGCGTCATCCAGTGTGTCGTCTTCAAGCGGAACGTCTCCGACGAAACCTTTGCCGCCGCCCAGCGCCTGACACTCGAAAGCGCCTGCCGTATCACCGGCAGCGTGCGCGCCGATGCGCGGGCCCCCGGCGGTTTCGAACTCGATGTCAGCGATGTCGAGGTGGTACAGGTTGCCGCCGAGTATCCGATCACACCCAAGGAGCACGGAGTCGAGTTTCTCATGGCGCACCGCCACCTCTGGGTGCGCTCGGCAAAGCAACATGCCCTGCTGCGCCTGCGTGCCGAAGTGATCGCCGCGGCACAGGAATGGCTCAATGCGCAGGGGTTCATCCGCTTCGATACCCCCATTCTGACACCGGTTGCCGCCGAGGGCACCAGCAACCTGTTCGCCACCGAATATTTTGATCTCGGCCGTGCGTTTCTGGCGCAAACCGGGCAACTCTATGTCGAAGCCGGCATGATGAGCTTCGGCAAAGTCTACACCTTTGGCCCGACCTTCCGCGCCGAGAAGTCGAAGACTCGCCGCCATCTGACCGAGTTCTGGATGATCGAGCCGGAGGTCGCCTTTGCCGGCCACGAAGAGAATCTCGTACTGCAAGAGCAGTTTGTCAGTGCAATTGTACAGCGTTGCCTCGAACGCTGTGCTGCCGAGTTGCAGATACTCGAACGTGATACCACCAGCCTCGAACGCTGCCTGCCGCCCTTTCCACGCATTACCTACGATGACGCTATCGACCTGATCGCCCGCCGCCATACCGATGTCGAGGGGTGCAGCCCCATCCCCTGGGGCGAAGATCTCGGTGCCCCGCACGAAACCCTGATCGCTTCGCAGTACGACAGGCCGGTGTTTGTTGAGCGTTTCCCCACGGCCGCCAAGGCTTTTTATATGGAACCCGACCCGCAGCGCCCCGAGGTAGCACTGTGTGCCGATCTGCTCGCCCCCGAAGGGTATGGCGAAATCATCGGCGGTTCGCAACGTATCCACGATGCCGATCTGCTCGAACAGCGCATCCGCGAGCATGGCCTCAATGTCGATGATTATCAGTGGTATCTTGATCTGCGGCGCTACGGCAGCGTACCGCATAGCGGCTTTGGTATGGGAATCGAACGTTGTACCGCGTGGATCGCCGGTACCCATCACATTCGCGAGACGATCGCCTTTCCTCGCATGCTGTACCGCATGTACCCTTAACCAATACGGGGCATCGCATGCGATGCCCCGATCACGATCTTGAAGCGTTTGCGTGGCAGCAGTGTCACGCAATCCCACATTACGGTAAGCGCACCTTCCCACCTACGGCGCGGCGCACACCACCGGCAACCGTGCGGGCTGTATCGAGGTAGGCGGTATACACTTTGGCGCGCTGCATGCCGAGCGGTAATGCCAGCAGCAACATGAGCAGCGCCGGAATATACCAGAGCCAGCCGAATGCACCACCCAGGAAGAAGAAGACCAGCGCTGCACCGATCATGGTGTTCATCAGCGCCGCACCGCCGGCAATCTGCCCATAGGCCGGCCGCACCAGATCACGAATATTCGCCAGCAGCAGCAGGATCCCGGCTGCCAGCGCAAAATAGGCCTGTACCCCGGCGCTCAGCAATCCACCGACCAGCGAGACGACAATCACCGCGATGATTCCGATCACGACATATACATACATCGTCGGAATCACGAGGCCTGCACGTGGCCGGCCGCTACCCTGCTCATTTCCGTTATACATCACAGTGCCCTTTCGCACGACGTTCCATCAAGTGCCGATGTGACGCCCGCGATTGCTGCGATGTTGCACGCTTGCCGATCACTCTTCGAAGATCGCGCCAACGCGGAACATCCCCTCGGCCTGCGCCGGGGCATTGGCGAGCGCCTCGTCGCGCGGTAACGACGGACGTACCAGATCGTCGCGCATCGCATTCACGAGATCGGTCACCTGTGCCGTTGGTGGTATATCACTGACATCAACCTCTTGCAGCAGTGTGAAGTGATCAAGGATATTCGAAAGCTGCACCTGCATGCGCGCCAGTTCGTCCGGCGTCAGCCGTAACCGTGCCAGGCGCGCAACATGCGCCGTCTCTTCAAGCGTAAGCGACATCAAACACTCCTTTTCTTGGCGGTCGTATTTCTGCCCCCTGATCCGGTACGGGTGTCGCATCCGGCTGTGCGTCGGGTGTTGGCTGCTCGGTTGGTGTTGTGTCAGGGGTCGGTTCTTCGGTCGGCACCGGTACCGGCCGCACCGTCAGTGTTACCGCCGGTGGTGGGGCGGCGAGTGTAATTCCCGTAGGGAGATCGAGCACTGGTATGAGCTGATAGATCCCCGGATCGAGATTACGCGCACTCACACTACCAATCAGCGTATCGGCGTCGATCCGGTTGAGTGCTGCCGCCGTGCCGCTCAAGCGCACATCAACCACCTGTGGGCTCAGCGAAACCAGCACACCGGCTGGAATATCAACCACCTGCACGGCAACCGGCAATGACACCTGGAATGGGCGTATGATCGGTTCAATCTGCACCGTCACAACCGCCGTTCGTGGTTCACCGAAGCTCAGGCGTGCATTCAGCGGCTCGGCAAGCGGCACCGTCCGGCTGAATGTCTGGGTTGCACCG
>CALLZL010000691.1 GCA_937859575.1 uncultured Chloroflexota bacterium | reverse complement strand
CGGATCTGGTTGCCTGGGGCGCTGCGCATCCGCTTGTGCGCGCCATGCTGCTGACCAGCACCCGTGCGATCGATACGGCACCGCGCGATCTTCTTTCAGATTATGACGTGATTCTGGTTGTGGCCGAACTCGACCCCTTCGTACAGGATCGCGGCTGGCTCAACGATTTCGGCGAGGTGCTGGTCGTCTTCTGGGATGCGGTGCTCCCTGATCCCGATTTCGGTATCGATCAGTGCGGCAATGTGACACAGTATGCCGATGGGCTCAAAATCGATTGGACACTCTGGCCGCAGGTGTTGTTCGAACAGATTGTTGCGCTACCTGATCTGCCTGCCGAACTCGATGCCGGTTACCGTGTGTTGCTCGATAAAGATGGGCTGACTGGCGCGTTGCGCCCACCGACTGGCCGGGCTTATCTGCCGCAGCTACCCAGCCACGAAGCGTATCAGATCCATATCAATGACTTCCTCACCGATGCGCCGTATGTCGCCAAATGCCTCTGGCGTGGCGATCTGTTGCCGGCACGCTGGTGCCTCGATTGCGACATGAAACATACCTATCTGCGACCTATGCTCGACTGGCGCATGGCGATCGAGACCGGCTGGTCGGTGCCGGTTGGCTATCTTGGCAAAGGGCTGCAGCGCTACCTGCCGGCTGAGCTCTGGGCCGAGGTCGAACACTGTTTCAACGAGCACAACCAGGCCGATACCTGGGCGGCACTGCTGGCAACCATGGAACTGTTCCGCCGCGTCGGGCGCGAAGTCGGCGTCGCGCTTGGGTATGCCTACCCAGACGAGCTGCATGAGCGAGTCGTGGCGTATGTTGCACAGATCCGCCAGCTCGAACGACCTGCCACGTAACGGTGATCGGCATGGTACCGAACAGATCAAAGTGGCTCGGGATGTGGAGGAGGTCGGGTTGTTATCCTGAGTCGCTGTGCGGCGAGGGATCGCTCCGTGGGAAGGGACGAACCCTGCGTCGCTGCCCCGCTGCGCTCAGCAGGTAGGGCAACTCCTCCCGCTGCCCTACCTGTCACGAGAACGCATACGCTCTACTGCCAGGCTGAGCCGAACCGCCCAGGCTGATAACCATGTTAGAATAGATACTCATGGAAGAAGTTGAGAAATGGAGCTGGAGAGACACTAGATGGCTGATCGGCGAAACGGCGGCGCGATTCGAATCCTGGGGATCGGCGGCAGTATGCGCAGCAATTCGCGGAGCCGGGCGGCACTACAGGCGGCGCTTGCCATGGCCCACGAGTCAGGTGCGACGACGACACTTGCTGATGTACGTGAACTCAATCTGCCGGTTTTTAACCCCGAGCTGCCGCTCGATGCGTATCCACCCAGCCTGGCATGGTTGCTCGATGAAGTACGTGCCGCCGATGGCATTCTGTTCTGTTCGCCAACCTACCATGGAACGATCACCGGTGCGGTTAAGAATGTCCTCGATGCCCTTGATTTTCTGGTTGACGATACCCCTTCCTATTTAACTGGGAAGGTCGCTGGTTTGATGGCGGTGGGCGGTGGTGCTGCCAATGTGCTCAATGCGCTCTACCATGCCGTACGCGCCTTCGATGCGATCATTGTGCCGACGATTGTTGCGCTGCCGCAGAACGCCTTTGACGAGCAGAGCACCGTGCTCAATCCATCGATCCAGCGCCGCTTGAACCGCATGGTGACGCAGGTGGTGGATCTGAGTATGAAAATACGGCCTTCGTAAGCACACGTTTCAGTTGAATTCATGGAGTTGATGGGTCATGAGTCTGTTTGATGATTTCCTGGATGCCAATGCCGAATATGCCCGCCAGTTCGATCAGGGTGAGCTTGCCAGAACCCCGCGCCGCCAGGTCGCGATTGTGACGTGTATGGATACGCGCATGGTGCCCGAAGCATTTCTTGGCATTCAGGCCGGTGATGCCAATATTTTGCGTAATGCCGGCGGCCGTGTTTCGGATGATGTCATCCGTTCGCTGGTGATTTCGCAGCGCCTGCTCGGCACCCGAGAGATTATGGTGATCCACCATACCGATTGTGGCCTGGTAACCTTCACCAACGCCGATCTGGCGGCTAAGGTCAGGCAGGATCTCGGGGTTGATGTTGGTGACTTCGATTTTCTTGAGATCGACGATCTCGAACAGAGTGTACGCACTGATGTTGCCAGGTTGCGCAATTCACCACTGATCCAGGCCGAGACACGTATCAGCGGTGCGATCTATAATGTGTTCAGCGGCGAACTGCGCGAGGTGGTACGGGCCTGATGCGATGCCGCGCCGTTTCAGCGCCGCTCATGTAACAGCCGAGGTTGGCCGTATGCCTGTCGCACCAGAGGAGTTGCAACAATGATCGCACACACGAGCCTGAATCAACTTGCCGGCGAACGAAAACTTGCACCATTTGCTACCTGGCCCGACGGCATGATACCCGAGGGGTATTTTGCGCGCACCGAGCTGGACGCAGCAGCGCTCTTTTACCGTGAACAGGGGTTTCTGGTGCTGGATCGTGCGCTTGATACCATGGAAGTGGATGCCTTGAATGCCGAGGCAGCCGCGATCTGTCGTGGTGATCGTGGGCCGGTGCGTGGCGCGCTGCCGGGTGAACCGGGTGAGCCTGATGAAGATGTGATGCGTCGCCATCTGTGTATTCATTTTCCACATAAGATCTCACCGGCGATGCATGATGCACTGGCGCATCCGGCGATTGTTGATACGTTAACTCGTGTAATTGGGCCGAATGTCAAGGCAATGCAGTCGATGCTATTCATTAAAGCATCGGGCAAACCGGGGCAGGCCTGGCATCAGGATGAGTTCTTCATCCCGACGCGCGATCGCTCGCTTGCCGGGGCATGGATCGCCCTCGATGATGCAACGGTTGAGAATGGTTGCCTTTGGGTGATACCTGGCTCACATCGCCACGGCCTGCTCTGGCCGCAGCAGAAACACAACGACCGGCGCTTTGATTGTACCGGCGAAGCGATCAGCTTTCCGTATACCGACGACGACGCGGTGCCGGTCGAGGTGAGGCGCGGCAGTATTGTCTTCTTTAACGGCTATCTGCTGCATCGCTCACTGCCCAACTATGCGCAGGCCGGCTTCCGCCGTTCGCTGGTTAACCATTACATGAGTGCCGAGTCGCTGTTGCCCTGGATGGGGTTCGATCCCGGCCAGCCGGTTGGTTCCGCCGATTACCGCGACATTGTGCTGGTGGCCGGTTATGACCCGTATGCCTGGAAGGGAACCGAAGAGCGTGCATCGCCGCATGTGCGCCCAAGTGGCGAAGGCGGTTGCGGTAATGCTGAGCGCAATACTGCACGTCCGGCGATGGGCGGTGCTGCG
>CALLZL010000690.1 GCA_937859575.1 uncultured Chloroflexota bacterium | reverse complement strand
TCGGCCAACCCGACGCTGATCGGCGATTATGATCGCACCTATGCTATTCTACGCGACACCGCACTGCGCCTGCCCGATACGCGCTGTGGTGATGCGCCGGGGGGTGCCAATCAGATCTATGGCAATGGCCGGATCGATGCCTATGCTGCTGTCGCCATGGCTCGTGTCGATGTTCCATGGCTAATTGTGAATACCGGTGCGATCAAAACCGTCGCCGGCGGGGTGCTGCCGGTGACCCTCGCCGCCGATCGGGTGCCGAAGCCGGGAAGCTACACCGCACGCATCCTGGTCTTCACCGATGGTATCGAATCCAGCCCGACCCCCATCACCATCACCATGCACGTGGCTACTATTGCCGATGCGGCCATAGTGACCGGCCAGGTGTTGGCGGCCCATACTCAGAGCCCGCTGGCAGCGATGGTTGGCGTGCGTGACGGGCTGCCGATTGCAACCGATAGCCATGGAGCTTTTACGCTGACCCTCAAGCCGGGCAGCTATGATCTGGTTGCCGCCGCTGTCGCGTATCAACCACAGACATTGCGGATCACGACTAGTGGTGAGGCACCGACATTCCTGCTGCGTGCCGATCAGCCACGAATTGTTGTCAACACGGTTGACACGCCGGTACAGGTGCCGTTTGGTGGACGCCGGCAGGCGGCGATTACCCTCGAAAATACAGGTGCGCGTACACTGCACTATCAGCTGGAAATTCCGGCGGATCGCTATACGATGCTGGCCAGCAACAGCACTGCAGCGGCTCGCCCCAGCTATCAGTGGATCGATCTGCCGCCCGAAGCGACCACGGTTCGTCTCGGCAACACCGAGCTGAGCCATGATATTCCACTCGGCTTTACCTTCCCCTTCTACAGTCTGTCGGTCAATCGGGTGCTGATCGCCTCCGATGGTATGCTAGCCTTCGATCGACCCTTCAGCTATACCGGCCCACTGGCGGGGTGTCTACCGGCAAGCGAGATCTACTTCTATATGATTGCCCCCTTCCGCGCCGATCTCGATCCATCGCTCGGCGGTAGTATTCGTTATGCTACCTTCAACGAAGGTAACAGCATGTACTTTGTTGTCAGCTACGAGAATATGCGGTTGCGCGGCGATACGCTGGATCGCAGCTATTCGTTTCAGGTGGTATTGTTTAGTGATGGTCGGATCCGCTTCCAGTACCGTGATCTTGCCGAACTCCCCGCCGGGCTTGGGGTCGGGCTACAACGCACACCACTCAGCGTGCAAGAGGTCGGTTGTGGTGCGGCAACCCCGATCGCCGCCGGGCAGACGATTGAATTTGTACCACAGGTAGGTGCCGACAACTGGATCAAGGTGCAGCAGGCGCAGGGTGCGATCGAACCAGGCGAAACGCGCCAGATCGAAGTTGATCTGGCCTGGGTACGCCCGATCCGCAACCCGCCCTATACCGGTCGTGTTCGGATCGTGAGCACCGATCCCACCGCCCCAATCAAGAGTGCCGGCCTCTCGATAACGCCGGCTGCCGCACCATATACCTACTTCGTCACTCGCCTCGGCCGCTAAACCGGGCTGCTCTGTCACGGCAACGATGCTGCCGTGACAGAGCGCAAAAACCGTATGCTATAATCGGCACGCAGAAGCGACCAGAAGTGAGCTGTGCCGATGTCTCCACTGCACCCATTTACTGTGCATCTCCCAATCGGGCTGTTGCTCGGGCATGCGATCCTCACGCTGCTCTATCTGCGTCGTGGTGATCCGGCGCACGAAGTGGCAGCGTATCACTGCCTGTGGTTGGGCTGGCTCGGGCTTCTGCCGGCGGTGCTGAGCGGCACAATCGACGCAGCGCGACAGGTATTCGATACCGCCAACCCACGCAGCGATGTATTGCCCTGGCTCAATGCCCATGCTGCGGTCGGCCTGTTGCTTATGGTTGTCTACTGGCAAACATGGCAGCTGCGGCGGCGTGATCCGGCGATCCTCAGCCGGCGGCCAGGCCGTAACGGCTACCTGGTGCGTGCAGGGATCGGGTTTGGCCTGCTGATCTTCGACGGCTGGCTTGGTGGCCAGTTGGTCTATACCATGCGGCTTGGGGTTGCGCCATAGGAGAAGACCAATGCTTGGTAGTCTGATGTATTTTTGCCTGTGGGGGCTGCTGAACCTCTTCCGGATCAGCGGCTGGTGGCGCTGGCGGATCGTCGATCGCGAACATCTGCCGCCACCCGGTGTACCGACCGTCGTGGTTGCCAATCATATTCACTGGACGGATGTGCATGTCGTGGGTGCGTCGCTGCCGCTGGCGCGCCGCCCCTGGTGGATCGCCAAATCCGAACTGTTCGAGATCGGCTTTATTGCCTGGTGGCTGCGCCAGATGCGTACCATCCCGATTCGGCGCGGCAAGCGCGATCTTGCCGCACTCAAGACCGCCGAAGAGACGCTCGAAACCGGCGAGCTGGTTGTTGTCTTCCCCGAGGGTCATCGCAGCGAGACACGCTCGCTGATCGCCGGTCGTGGCGGTGCGGTGCGGCTGGCAGCTCGCAGCGGAAGCGTGATCGTACCGATGGCGGTGTGGGGTACCGAGCAGGGGTTCCTGGCAGCCATGCTGCGCCGCCCGATTGAAGTGCGTTTTGGCCCGCCGTATACTCCACAGGTCGAAAGCGATCCCATCCCGCCCGAGCAGATGACGGCACTCACCGACGAAATGATGTTGAAGATCGCCGCACTGCTACCCGAAAAATACCAGGGTGTCTATCGCGACAAGATGCTGGAACAGCAAGACGTGGCACCAACAGATTGATGCCACGTCGTTCTTGCTCGGGTGGATAGGTTATACGGCTTTTTGTGGTGCGACAGGTATGCCACCGCAGAACAGCAAGCCGGATGGTTATGCCGTCAGTTCTTTTTTCTCCGGCCCGAGGATCTGATTGGTGATGTACTGCGCCAAGCGGGCCGCAAGCACACTCAACACCAGGCTGATCACCCCATACACAAGCCGGCGACGGGTATCTTCGTCCATCCGTGAGTTCCTCCGCTCTATGTTTAATCGCGGCGCATTCCAACCAGCATCAAGATCCAGTAGAGCAACTGGCTGACCGCCTGTGCTGCTGCGGCTACATAGGTCATTGCGGCAGCATTCAATACCGCATTGACCCCGGCTGCCTCTTCGGTCGTCACCAGGCCGTTGCGCATGAGCATGTCGCGGGCGCGGGCACTGGCATTAAACTCAACCGGCAGTGTCACCAGGGTGAAGACAACGGCGGCGCTCATGAGGATCACGCCGGCCCAGGCAATCGATACACCCAGGCCGCTCCCGGCGAAAGAAGCCAGCAGCAAGCCGACAAAGAAGAGCACCATACCGAGCTGTGAACCGACATTGGCGATCCCGACGATCCCCGAACGGACCTGCAACCAGACATACCCCTGCTTATCCTGGGCGGCATGGCCGAGCTCGTGAGCGACGATCGCCATGGCCGCAACCGAGGGGGCCTGCGACCCGGTCGACAGGCGAATCACCTTGGCCGACGGGTCGTAGTGATCGGTCAGCATCCCGTCGATCCGTTCGACGCCGACATGGGTCAGGCCTTCGTTGCGCATCAACACCTGCGCGACATCGGTGCCGCTCAGGCCGCGCGCACTGCGCACCTGCGAGTACTTTTTATATGTTGAAGACACCTGCCACTGCGCATAGAGCGAGAACAGGAGTGCCGGAACCATAAACACCAGATACATCAACATGCTGTCTACCTCCTTCTCAATATACCTGTCGCATTATACCATCAGCTTTTTGCACACTGTACTAGAACGGTATTAGAACCGGCGGTATCACGCTTCGTGGATGGCGGCACGAGCGGCGGCCTGGGCGCGAGCGAGCGCCTCGGGCGGGCGGGCAGTGAGTATCAGCGGTGCGACCGGCAGGCTGCCATGTGCCGTGGTGTCGCGTGCCGACCGGATCAGGCTCGCGGCGAGCGCGCCGGCAAGTGCGCCAATCAGCAGCCCAACAGCCATGAGTTGTTCGTCTGTTGCGTGCATATCCATGGTTCCTATTGCCTTCTCTCTCTTTCTATTATACATATTTTCATGCATGGCGGTAAGGGAAGAGCTACGCACTGCCTGCCCCGCCTGCTGGCGGGTAAAGTCGTTTATAATGCGCCGCATGCAGATTGATATCTATCCATCGGTTGAGGATCCGGTGCTGGTGGCGGCCATCACCGCTGCTGTTGCCGCGCTGACGGCATCTGAGGCGACCAGGCCGGCGGTGCAAGCCGCAGCGCGTGCATGGCGACTGGTTGGGCGGGGTGCCGGTGATCGCAGTATCCCATTACGCTGGGCGACGGCTGAGCGCCTGCGACGTGGCCGTGCGAGCCAGGGCAGCCCCTGGATGATAGACTGACGGAGCAGCATAACCATGTTCGATAGCGTTCTGGTGGCGAATCGCGGCGAGATCGCCCTGCGTGTGATGCGCGCCTGTAAGGAGCTTGGCCTGCGCACGGTGGCCGTCTATAGCGAGGCGGATCGTGATGCAGCGCATGTGGCATATGCCGATGCGGCATTTCAGATCGGCCCACCACCGGCAGCCGAGAGCTATCTGCATATCGAACGCATCCTGGCGGACGCACGCGACGCGGGCGCTGGAGATCGGAAGAGCGTCGTGTAGGGAAAGAGTGTAGATCTCGGTGG
>CALLZL010000689.1 GCA_937859575.1 uncultured Chloroflexota bacterium | reverse complement strand
GGTCGGTGCTGCCGGGGTCGGCTGCGGTGGGTGTCGGGGTCGGCTGCACATTCCATGTACCGTAGGTTGGCGGCCCTTTCACCCAGGTATCGCTGCCGTCGGGTGTGCGGGCATAGCTCATGCCGGCGCTGGTTCCGCTGTACCAGAAGCTATCAACAATGTTGCCATGGAGGTCGAGCAGTTGTGCGGCATCGCTGCCGGTATTGTTGAGGATGCTCGTATGGAGCTCGATAACCAGGAAGGCACCGGGTTCGATAAACGTATCAGCGGCGATAAGGGTCTGGCTACCGCCGATCGTATCATCATCGATCTTCCAACCGCCGAGATTGATCGACTGGTTGCTGCGATTGTAGAGCTCGACCCACTCGGGCCCACTGCTCGGGTTCGGCATCACCTCGTTGATGATGACGGCCGGTGTCATGATCGATACCGGTAACAGGTAGACGGCAACCAGTATGGTTGAAGCAAGCAGTGCAATCGGCAGCATATGGCCTCCGGCGAACCGCAGAACCGGGCCGTCTGCCGGCAGATACGGCGTTGATCATAGCATTTCGATCGTTGCGCTACCATCCCCCACGAGTCATAGCCGGCTTCAGACATTATGGTGAGCGCAGCAGAGGATGAATCGGCTAGCCATGGGCCGAATTTGTGGCGCACAGGTATGGCAGCCACCGCCAATACCCAGAGGGGGGTACGGGGGAGGGGTATCTAGTGATGCGGTTTAAACCATACTAGACACTTGTGGTATACTATACCCCGGGGGGGTATGTTGTTATTTGTGGTTGGGCGGTTTGTCGCGCCTAATCATGGTATGATACAAATCAGCAGTTACACATACAAATGAGGAACTCACATGCACAGCAAAGTTGTCATTATCGGATCAGGGCCTGCCGGGCTCACGGCCGCACTCTATGCGGCGCGGGCCAACCTTGAGCCGCTGGTGATTCGTGGCCTGCAGCCGGGCGGCCTGATCGCCACAACCAATGAAGTCGAGAACTACCCCGGCTTTGTTGAGGCAATCGGTGGCTTTGATCTGGCAGATAACATGGAGAAGCAGGCGGCGCGTTTCGGCACACAGTTTAAGGATGCACTGATCGAGGATGTCGATTTCTCGCAGCGCCCATTCCGCCTGACAACCGACGGTGGTGAGACGATCACTGCCGATACGTTGATTATATCGACCGGGGCATCGCCACGCAAGCTTGGTGTGCCGGGTGAAGAGAAACTCGCCAATCGCGGCGTTTCGTACTGCGCTACGTGCGATGGGTTCTTCTTCCGCAATAAGAAGGTGGTGGTGGTGGGCGGCGGCAATAGCGCACTCGACGAGGGGTTGTTCCTGACGCGCTATGTTACTGATCTGACGATCATTCATCGCCGTGATTCGCTGCGTGCCGATCCGGTGCTGCAGGAACGAGCTTTCGGCAATCCAAAAGTCAACTTCATCTGGGATTCGGTTGTCGAAGAAGTAACCGGTGACGAGAAGGTGACCGGGGTGCGGGTACGTAACCTGAAGACCGGCGAAGAGACGCTGCTCGAAGCCGATGGGGTCTTCCCGTATATCGGCCATGTGCCGAATACCTTCCTGTTTGCAGGCAAGCTTGATCTCGATGAGAACGGCTATATCATCGCCGACGAGCGCACCCGCACGAAGATTGCGGGGGTCTTTGCTGCTGGTGATGTGGTGGATCATGTCTATCGTCAGGCCGTAACGGCCGCCGGTGACGGCTGCAAGGCGGCCATGGAGGCGACCTGGTATCTCGCCGAGCAGGAGCATGCGGCGAAGAAGCAAGCCGAAGCGGTGGCTGTCTAGCATGATGCAGCGTGAATCGCCATACCCGATGCTAGCGGTTGCCGATGCACAGCGGATCATTGCCGCCCATATGCAGCCGCTCGGCACCGAGGTGATCGATGTTCGTAGCGGGGATGGCGACCATGGGAACCCTGCTGCCGAAGGGCGCGTGCTGGCTGAAACCATCCACGCGCCTGGCGATATCCCCGATCTGCCGAAATCGGCCGTCGATGGGTATGCACTGCGCAGTGACGATGGTGCCGTACCCCGCCGGGTGCTGGCCGAGATCACTGCCGGGATTGCGGCTGATCTGACGATCACGCCGGGAACAGCGGCGCGTATCATGACCGGCGGGGCGCTACCGGCAGGCGCCGACGCAGTGGTGATGGTCGAACAGACCGCCGAGCAGGATGGGATTCTGACCGTCCAGCGCGTACCGCAGCGCGGCGCGGCGGTGCATGTCGTCGGGCAAGATATTGCGGTGGGTGAAGTGGTGCTGAGTGCCGGTACGCGGCTTGGCCCGGCCGAGATCGGCCTGCTGGCGACTATCGGCCTGACACAGGTTCGGGTATACCGGCGGCCGCTGGTGGCGGTGCTGGCGACCGGCGATGAGGTATATGAGCCGGATGCCCCCTTGCCGGCCGGTGGTGTACGCGACAGCAACCGCTATACACTGCTTGCCGCTGCCCGCGAGGCCGGGTGTGACGTACTTTCGCTTGGTATTGCCCATGATGATGCCGAACTACAGCGGCGCAAGATCATCGAAGGGATCGAACGAGCCGATGTTCTGCTGACCAGTGGCGGCGTTTCGATGGGAACCCGTGACCTGATCAAGCCGCTGCTTGCCGAACTCGGCACGGTACACTTCGGCCGGGTGGCCTTCAAACCCGGTAAACCAACGATGTACGCGACCGTCGGCGGCAAGCATGTCTTTGGCCTGCCCGGCTACCCGGTATCGTCGCTGGTATCGTTTGAAGTCTTTGTGCGGCCGGCGCTGCGCCGCTTGCAGGGCGATGTGCGGCCGGATCGCCCGCTGGTGCGGGTAGTGCTTCACGATGCAGTTACTGCATCACCCGACCGACCCGAATATCAGCGGGCGATCGTCGGCTTTGCCGACGGGCAGCTGGTGGCGCGCAGCACCGGAGCGCAGGGTTCGAGCCGGCTGTTGTCGCTACGCGGTGCCAACGCGCTGCTGCTCATCCCGGCCGGTACGCAGCGCTACGCACCGGGCGACATGGTCGATGCGCTCCTGACCGGGCAGTTGGCATAGGCCATCGCAGCGCGCCCGATACCCCACCAGCCAAGCAACACAGACGCCCGGCACGCGAGTGTCGGGCGTCTGCATTCGGCAGTGGCCAGCTAACGGTTCTGGAAGGCGGCCAGTGTAGCCGCAATCTGCTGGCGGTGAACCTCATCGTGACCGGGCAGGTAGGTCACCAGAGCTTCGATCGTGCGTGGGCCGCCGACGGGATGAATGCCGGTGCGGTTACGATTGGCGGGCTGGATATAGCGCCATTCTTCGACCAGTGCGGCACGCCGTTCGGCAAAGGTGTTGAGCAGGAACAGAGCTTCTTTCTGCTGGTAATCGCCCTTGTGTACCGCCTCATCAACATCAAGCACCACAAATGTCGGCTGATCGCGGGCGATTATCTGGCCGACCCGCCCGCCCATCAGCACATCGATATCGATCAGATGACCGATATTCTCGACAATCGACCATTCGCCGGTGGGTTTGAAGTAGAGCGCCGCCCGTTCGAGGCCGGCAAGCTCGGCACGCAGCCGGGCAGGGAAAGCGGCCAGCGCGGCCAGCGCTTCGGTATACTGATCGGTTGTCATGCCTCCTCCTGTGGTTGATAGGCAGCAAAGACGCTCTCGGCGGCGGCATTGCCGCCACAGATGATGGCGACCGGGCAGGTATGACGGCTCACATCGGCTGCACCGCTCTGGATCGCGGCAATCGCCGCTGCACCCGCCGGTTCGACCAGTTGATTGCATTCGAGCCACAGCCAGCGCATGGCTTCGACCATTTCGGCATCGCTGACGAGCACAATTTCATCGACATATGCCCTGGCCAGTGCCAGTGTACGTTCGCTGACCGCCCGTGGTGCGAGGGTATCGGCGATCGTGTGGACTGCACTGAGCGGAACAAGCCGGCCGGCCTCGATACTGCGCAGCATACTCGGCGCGCCAATCGGCTCTACCCCGATAATCCGTACTCCCGGTTGTTGCTGGCGAATGGCCGCCGCGACTCCGCCGATCAGGCCGCCCCCACCGATCCCGATCAACACACAATCGAGCTGTGGCAACGCATCGAGCAACTCCAGCCCGAGTGTCCCCTGACCCGCAAGCGTAGGCAGGGCATCGAATGGATGTACATACGGCATGCCGCTGCGGTTGGCATGCTCGATGGCGGCGGTGTGAGCATCATCCCAGTTGCGGCCGAAACGAATCACCTGTGCGCCCCAGTGTTCAACTCGTGCCACCCGATCGGGGCTTGCCGTGGCCGGGAGATACACAATCGCCGGGATGCCGAGGCGTCGTGCGCCATAAGCCAGTGCTACCCCATGATTGCCACCCGATGCGGCAATCACACCCCGGACACGGGCCGTTTCATCAAGCTGAAGCAGGGTGTTGAAGACGCCCCGGGCCTTGAACGAGCCGCTGAGTTGCAGGTTTTCGAGTTTGAGTCGTAACCTCGGCGGCAGATCATCACGCAGTGCCGGTTGCGGCAGTAGCGGTGTATGGCGGATATAGCCGTGGATCCGTTCGCGTGCGGCACGGATCATGTCGATGGGCAAAATGGGTTCGTTCATGGATAGCTTGCCTTTAGGCGCGCCTCCCGGCAGCTTGAGCGCCGGGAGGCG
>CALLZL010000688.1 GCA_937859575.1 uncultured Chloroflexota bacterium | reverse complement strand
AGCCATGCGTGCCGGATTACCGATTGCCACATTCGCCGCCGGGGCTGCCGGTGAGATCTTCGCCAATGGTGCTGCCGATGGCGCTCTGCTCGCACCAGCCCACAACCCGGCGGCATTTGCCGATAGCATCGCACAGCTTGCCCTTGATCCACAGCAACGGCTCACACTTGGCGCTGCCGGGCGGCAGCGTTTCCTGGCACATTTTTCCGACGATCACATGGTTGATGCGACCCTGGCATGCTACCACGAGGTTCGGCAGTTACACCAGGCACAGCGCCGCCAGGCACGTGTGATCTATCAGGTGATGGAAGCCCTGACGCTTGATGATGCCGTGAGTACTATCAGCCGCAGCCATGCCGCCACTATGGCCGATCTTGGGGAACCGGCGGTCATCCTGGCGCGTGAAGCGCATCCAACACTGCATAGCGCCGTTGCGCCACTGCAGCGTGCCGTCGAGACACGCGGAGCCGGCATGATCATGCATGTATGGAACCATAGCCGGGCGACATGGCTGCTTGATGCGCTGGCGGGGCCACGGGCTATCTATTACCACAATATTACACCGCCTGCCTTTTTCACTCCCTACACGACGCTCTTCCGATCTCCCGACACCCCACCATATCTCCAGGCTGCCGCCGGGTATGCGCAGCTGGCCGCCATGGCCGATCGCTTCGATCTCATCCTGGCCGATTCGCGCTATAACATGAACGAAATAACATGCTATATCAAGAGTGAGCGACCGACCCTTGTGATCTACCCGGTAGTCGAGGCGGCGGCAGCCGCCGCCGCCGCATATGACAAAGCGCTGCTGCTGCAACTCCAACAGATCAACGCCACGCATCTGCTGTTTGTTGGCCGGGTGGCACCCAACAAACGCCTGGAGCAGATCATGCAGGCCTTCGAGGCGTATTGTCGGAACATTGATCCGTGCGCCCACCTGTGGCTGGTTGGTGATGAAACGGCGGTGCCGACCTATCGCCGCGAACTCGAACAGCTACGCCAGCAGCTGACAACCGGCGCGCAGATTCATTTTACCGGCAAGGTGAGCGCCCCGGCCTTGCGCGCATACTACCGCGCCGCACAGGTGTTTGTTTGCGCCTCGGCCCACGAGGGGTTTGGCATCCCGCTTGCCGAAGCCATGGCACATGATCTACCGGTGGTGGCCTATGCCGCTGCTGCGGTTCCCGAAACCCTGGGCAACTCAGGGGTACTCGTCGCACACTGGGATCCAGTGCTGGTGGCCGAACAGATCCACCAGGCCGTAAGCCACGTACCGACACGCCGGCAGATCATTGCCGGCCAGCATGCCAACCTGCAACGCTTCAGCGCCGCCGAGGCCCGCATGCGCCTGGCAGCGGCGATCCACTTCCTGCGGCATGGCATACCCTCGCCATTGTTTGAAGTACACGGCTCATCAGCATCGATACAATTTCGCATACCTGACGGTTAGCCCTATGCATCGATCCGTTTGACAGGCGATCGGCGGCATGGTATGGTACATGCGCTTGATAATTGAATCGTGCTGGGGGGGCCAGGAGAGCCTGGCTGAGACTGCGACCCATACTAATGTCGCTGACCCTTTGAACCTGACCTGGATCATGCCAGCGTAGGGAAGCGATCAGCGCGCTCCGCCGTTGACCGATCTCCTGGTCAGCGGTGTTCTGGTTCCCCCGGCATGGTTGATCGAAGGAGTTAACCATGCGTCTCCGTCTTTTACTGTTGCTGGTGCTGCTGGCAGCCTGTGGTGCCCCTGATTCCAGCGTGCCGCCCACCCCGAATATACTGACCGACACTGCACCGGCAGCCGGGCGGCTGGTAGTCATGACCCACGATAGCTTTAATATTAGTGCCGAGGTGATCGAGGCCTTTGAGGCTCAGAGTGGTGCGACCATCGAACTCTTGCCGGCCGGTGATACCGGCTCGGCGCTCAACCGTGCGATCCTGAGCCGCTCGGCACCACTGGCCGATATCTTCTTCGGGGTTGATAATACCTTCCTGAGCCGCGCCCTCGATGCCGATATTTTCACACCCTATGAATCACCGGCACTGGCAGGCGTGCCGGCTGAGTTGCGTCTTGACACAAGCAACCGGCTGTTGCCGATCGACTATGGCTTTGTGACGATCAACTACGACCGGGCGGCTCTGGCTGATGCCGGGTTGACGCCACCAACAACCCTTGAGGAACTGACCAGCGATGCATGGCGCGGCAAGTTGATCGTGCAGAACCCGGCAACCTCATCACCAGGGCTGGCGTTTCTGCTGGCGACGATCGGCCACTTTGGCGAAGAGAGCGACTACACCTGGCAAGCATACTGGCGCGATCTGCGTGCCAATGATGTACTGGTGACCGAAGGGTGGGAAGACGCCTACTATACTCATTTCAGCGGATCGAGCGGCCAGGGACCACGGCCGCTGGTCGTCTCGTATAGCACCAGCCCGGCTGCCGAGGTCTTCTTCAGCGAGGAGCCACTGAGCGAACCGCCGACCGGCAATCTGGCGGCGCTGAACTTCCGCCAGATTGAATTTGCCGGTATTCTGGCCGGTACCCAACAGCGCGCCCTGGCCGAGCAGTTTATCGACTATATGCTGAGCCGGCCGTTCCAGGAAGACATCCCACTGCAGATGTTCGTCTACCCGGCACTGGCCGACGCCACACTCCCGGATGTTTTTGTTGCCCATGCTACACCACCCCAGGCAAGCGATAGTGTGAGCCCGGAGCAGATCGAGCAGAATCGGGAGCGCTGGATCAACGAATGGACGACAATCGTGCTGCGATGATACGCCGCCTGCTACTGAGCATGCCACTGCTCTTTGTGGCTGGCTTCCTCTGCTACCCACTGGCGGCAATCGCCCATCTGAGCCTGTACGAGGGCAGTAGCCTGCAGGTACTGCTGGCCGACGATTACTACCCACGGGTGCTGGGATTCAGCCTGTGGCAGGCAGGGGTCTCGACCATACTGACGCTGGTCACCGGGCTGCCGCTGGCGTATCTGCTGGCGCACTACCGATTTCGCGGACGTGGCGTGATGTATGCGCTGGTCACCGTGCCGTTCGTCATGCCAACGGTGGTGACGGCAGCCGGGTTTGCGGCGCTCCTCGGGTCGAACGGGCTGGTTTCAGCCGGGCTACAGTCACTGCTCGGCGATCAGGCTCCGACCATCAATGTAACCAATACCCTCGGCATCGTGCTGCTGGCGCATGTCTTCTACAACTACGGCGTGGTGGTACGGATCGTCGGCGGAGTCTGGGCGACCTTCGATCCACGGCTGACACAGGCAGCAGCGATACTGGGCGCATCACCACTGCGTACGTTTCTGCATGTGACCCTACCGCTGCTGCTGCCGGCCATTGGTGCGGCTGCCCTCCTGGTCTTCATTTTCACCTTCGGCAGCTTCGGTGTGATGCTGTTGCTTGGCGGGCCGCGCCTGGCAACGCTGGAAGTTGAGATCTACCGGCAGACGGCGCAACTATTGCGGCTTGACATCGCGGCGGCGCTGGCGATTGTGCAGATGCTGGTGACACTGCTGGCAACCCTGGTGTACACCCGGCTCACCGCACGCGCAGCCGTACGCGACCTGCGCAGTGCCGATCGCCAGCGGCCGGTACGAACCGTGTGCGAGCGGCTGGTGCACGGCGCCGGCTGGCTGGTGACAATCTTGCTGAGTGCGCCACTGGCGGCACTGGTGGTGCGTTCGCTTATGCCGCTGAGCCGGGGGGCCGAGGGTGGCCCGACACTCGCCTACTACCGCATGCTGGGCGAAAACCAGCGTGGATCGTTCTTCTTCGTCTCGCCGCTTACGGCCATCGGCAATTCACTCCTGATGGCGCTCGTCGCCACTCTCGTGGCATTGGTGATCGGGATCGCAGCAGCCTATCTACTGGCACGCAGCGCCGATCTGCGTTACCGGCATGGCGGGGCATTTGGCCAGCTGGCGGCGCTGGCTGATCCGCTCTTCATGTTGCCACTTGGCGCAAGCGCCGTGACACTCGGGCTGGGGTATGTAGTGGCCTTCGGCCGGTTGGGCATGCTACAGGCGATCTGGCTCATCCCCGTGGCCCATGCGCTCCTGGCGTTTCCGTTTGTAGTGCGGGGTATCCTGCCCGCATTGCGGGCGATCGATCCGCGCTTGCGTGATGCTGCACGGGTGCTTGGTGCCACACCCTGGCGCATCGTCTGGTGGATCGACCTGCCGCTGCTGCTGCCGGCGTTGCTGGCCGCCGCCGCGCTCGCCTTCACCGTCTCGCTGGGCGATTATGGTGCGGCGCTCTTGCTGGCACGGCCCGACATGCCGACCGTTCCAGTGGTGATTGGGCGGCTGCTCGGCCAGCCAGGTGCCGCAAACTACGGCCAGGCACTGGCGCTCAGTAGTATCTTGATGCTCGTAACCATTGCAGCATCGCGTATGATTGAAGGGATTGCCCGTATTCGCCTACGCTGATGCCACAGGAGTACACTCATGAAACTGATGCAGGCCAGGCCGGTGCTAGTAGCGGGAGCCCTCTTACTCTTGCTCCTGGCAGCTGATATACAGCCGGCGCAGGCCGATCGGGCAGCCATGGGGCTGATCGACGCCGCACCACTGCCGATCATCCCGGCCCAGGCGGCGGCACGGGCGGCAGGCATTCCCCGGGCGTTCGGCAGCTACGA
>CALLZL010000687.1 GCA_937859575.1 uncultured Chloroflexota bacterium | reverse complement strand
AACACCCAGAAAACAGAGTTTGAGGCGGAGCCTCAAGGACTTTGACGACGCCCTAGCGCCCAAATGCATTTGCAAAGCATGCACAATGACAGGTAGCGGCGATGTATGCCGTATCGAGGAGGATTCATGGCCCAGGAGTACATCGAGATACGCGGTGCTCGCGAGAACAACCTGAAGAACATATCGCTGCGCATCCCCAAACGCAAAATCACCATCTTCACCGGCGTCTCCGGTTCCGGCAAGTCGTCGATCGTCTTCGATACGATCGCCACCGAGGCGCAGCGTTTGCTGAACGAAAACTTCAGCATGTTTATTCGCACCCTGTTGCCGCGCTTCGCCCAACCCGAAGCCGATGCGATCGAGAACCTCAGCATGGCGATCGTCGTTGATCAGAAACGCCTTGGTGGCGGCTCACACTCAACAATGGGAACCATTACCGATATCTATACTGTACTGCGTATGCTCTTCTCGCGCCTCGGGCAGCCGCATATCGGTAACTACAACCTCTTCTCATTCAACGATCCCCAGGGGATGTGCCCTGAATGCAATGGCATCGGGCGCAAGATCGGCGTCGATATGGAGCGCTTTCTCGACACCGCGAAATCACTGAACGAAGGTGCGCTGCTCTACCCCGATTATGGTGTCAACTCATGGGATTGGACGATCTGCACCCAATCGGGGCTGTTTGATAACGACAAGAAGTTGGATGACTACACCGCCGCAGAGCTCGATCAACTGCTGTACGGCAAACCATACAAAGTGAAGACCGAAATGGCCGGCAAGCCGTTCAACCTGACATTCGAAGGGGTTATCAACAAGTTTAGTCGCAAATATATCAGCCGCGATCTCAAGACAATGTCGGAACGCACGCAGAAAACCGTTGAGCCATACCTGACGCTCGGGCCGTGTACGCTCTGCCATGGGGCACGGCTCAGCCAGGCGGCACTCAGTAGCCGCATTCAAGGGCGCAATATCGCCGAACTGGCAGCCATGGAGGTTGGTGCACTGATCGACGTGATCCGGCAGATCGACGACCCGGAGGCGGCACCTACCGTTGCGATGCTCTGTGAACGGCTGCAGCATCTGGTTGATATCGGCCTCGAATATCTCAGCCTCAACCGCGAAACCGACAGCCTCTCCGGTGGCGAATCGCAGCGCGTCAAGATCGTCAAGCACCTGAGCAGTAGTCTTGTTGATGTGCTGTATATCTTCGATGAACCGAGTGTCGGATTACATCCGCGTGATGTCCACCGCATGAACGAGCTCCTCCAGAAGCTCCGTGACAAGGGTAATACGGTGATTGTGGTTGAACATGATCCGGATGTGATCAAAGTGGCCGATCATATTGTCGATGTCGGCCCGCATGCCGGAAGCGGCGGCGGCAGGATCGTCTATCAAGGCAGTTTTGCCGGCCTGATCGAAGCCGACACCCTGACCGGGCGGCATTTGCAGCAGTCGTTACCACTCAAGAAGCACGTTCGCACGCCGAAGGGTGCGCTCTCGATCACCAATGCCAGGGTCAATAACCTGCAAAATATCAGCATCGACATCCCCATGGGTGTGCTGACGGCTGTGACTGGGGTGGCCGGGAGCGGCAAGAGTTCGTTGATCAACCAGGTCTTCCTGCGCCAACACCCCGACGCAATTGTGATCGATCAGTCGGCTGTTGGTATTTCAACGCGATCCAATCCCGCCACCTACACCGGAATTATGGACGACGTGCGCAAGGCATTCGCGAGCGCCAATAAGGTCAGCCCATCCCTCTTCAGTTTCAACTCCAAAGGTGCCTGCGAAAGCTGCCAGGGGCTCGGCGTGATCTACACCGATCTGGCATTCCTGAGTGGCGTGAAGACACCATGCGAAGCGTGTGAAGGCAAGCGCTTCAAAGACGAAGTGCTTGACTATTTGCTCAACGGCAGATCGATCACCGATGTATTGGCGATGACGGTGGCCCAGGCACTTGAGTTCTTTACCATCAAAGAAGTGATGCGCAAACTTCAGGCCATGAGTGATGTCGGGCTGGATTACCTGACCCTCGGCCAACCGCTGAGCACGTTATCGGGCGGGGAATGCCAGCGGATCAAACTCGCAAGCGAACTGCATAAGCAGGGGAGCATCTATGTCATGGACGAGCCGACAACCGGATTGCATATGTCGGATGTCGGCCACCTGCTGGCAGTAATGGATCGCCTGGTCGATGGCGGCAATACCGTGATTGTGATCGAGCACAATCTGCATGTTATCAAGAATGCCGACTGGATCATCGACATGGGGCCGGAGGGCGGCAGCAAGGGCGGGCGGGTGATATTTTCGGGTACGCCGGTGCAGTTGCTCGATGTACCGGAATCGCTGACGGGCAGCTATCTTCGCAGTTGAAGAACCGAGAACCGAGAACCGCAAAGCGATAAAACGGTAGAGCGATCGAACGGGAGAAGCGCAGCACTGACAGAACCGATCAGATGGCACAGCTTCACCGGAACGACACGGAGCATGACAACGGGCTGTTTATGATCGATAGCTATCCTTCGGGGGGTCTGGAGGGCAGGGCCCTCCAGCGGGGGTGCAGGGGGCTGTTGTGTCCGTTGGGGGCGACCCCTTTGCGCTACCGTGTAGAACGTCCGTCA
>CALLZL010000686.1 GCA_937859575.1 uncultured Chloroflexota bacterium | reverse complement strand
TTCTCTTCCTGACCTACCAGGCCGGCCAGAATGGTGGCACACCGGGCGACACAACCACCCTGAACATCGAACCGCAAGCATTTACCGTCGAACGACTCGACGATCTCGTCGTGCAGGTGGTTGAGCGTGAGATCGCTGCGGCAGCCGGGGCACGGTAGCCGGTGCAGATCGCTGGTCGTGTGCCGCATCGCGAAGCACCATGCGCAGGGCTGCAACCTGCGCATGGTGCCACTGCCCTGCAGCCGGGCGATCTTCAACTACGAGTATAATCAGCAGCGGCGGAATGTTCCGCAGCACACAAGCCAGGGCAAGCAGCGGATCAGAAGGAGTCGTCGTGACCGACAACAAAATCATCTATTCGATGATTCGGGTTGGCAAAGTTGTACCTCCCAACCGGCAGGTACTCAAGGATATTTCACTCTCGTACTACTACGGTGCCAAGATTGGTGTCATCGGCCTGAATGGTGCCGGCAAAAGTAGTTTGCTCCGGATCATGGCCGGCGTGGATTCCGACTTTCTCGGTGAAACAGTGATCGCTCCGGGGTATAGCATCGGTTATCTGGAGCAGGAACCACGCCTCGACGAGACACTCACCGTCAGGCAGATTGTCGAACAGGGCGCGCAACGGATTGTCGATCTACTGCGCCGCTACGATGAAGTGAATGAGCAGTTTGGCGATCCGGATGCCGACATGGATGCGCTGATTGCCGAGCAGGCCGAGCTGCAGGAACAGCTCGACCATCTGAGTGCATGGGATCTCGATAGCCGGCTCGAACTGGCAATGGATGCGCTGCGCTGCCCGGCGGGCGACACGCCGGTGCAGGTACTTTCGGGCGGCGAGCGGCGACGAGTCGCACTCTGCCGCCTGTTGCTGCAAGAACCGGATATTCTGCTGCTCGACGAGCCAACCAACCATCTCGACGCGGAATCGGTGGCGTGGCTCGAACGGCACCTGCAAGAATACCGTGGCACCGTGATTGTCGTCACGCACGACCGCAGTTTCCTGAACACCATCGCCGGCTGGATCCTGGAGCTTGAGCGTGGCTACGGCATCCCATGGCGCGGCAACTATTCGTCGTGGCTCGAACAGAAGAAGACCAAACTGGCCGAGGCCGAACGTTCGGAATCGGTGCGGCAACGCACCCTGGCACGCGAGCTTGAATGGATCAACGCCTCGCCACGGGCTCGCCAGGCGAAGAGCAAAGCACGCATCAAAGCCTACGAGCAACTGCTCGACCAGAGCCAGGAACAGGCCGACCGCGAGGCCGAGATCTATATTCCACCCGGGCCACGGCTCGGCTCGATTGTGGTGCGTGCCGAACACCTGAACAAAGGTTTCGGTGAGCGACTCCTGTACGACGACCTGAGCTTTGATCTCCCACCGGGCGGCATCGTCGGCGTGATCGGGCCGAATGGTGCCGGCAAGACGACCCTCTTCCGCATGATCGTCGGCGAGGAACAACCGGATGGCGGTACACTCATAGTCGGTGAGACCGTCAAGATCGGGTATGTCGATCAAGGGCGAACCCTTGACCCCGAGAAGAGTGTTTGGCAGGAGATCAGCGGCGGTGATGAGGAGATCCGCCTCGGGGCACGGGTGGTCAACTCGCGGGCCTATGTGGCGCGTTTCAACTTCGGCGGCTCCGAGCAGCAGAAGAAGATCAGCGCGTTGTCGGGCGGCGAGCGCAACCGGGTACACTTGGCGAAGTTATTGCGTGCCGGCAGCAATCTGCTGCTGCTCGACGAGCCAACCAACGACCTTGATGTTCACACCCTGCGGGCACTCGAAGAGGCACTGCTCAATTTTGCCGGCTGTGCGGTAATCATCTCGCACGATCGCTGGTTCCTCGAACGGATCGCCACCCACATTCTGGCCTTCGAGGGCAACAGCAGCGCAATCTGGTTTCCCGGCACGTATAGTGAGTATGAAGAGGATCGACGGCGGCGGCTTGGCAATGATGCACTGCAGCCGCACCGTATCGCCTACCGGCCGCTGAAGCGCGACTAGAGCCAAGAGCAGAATCATTGACATCCATCTGCCCAGAGCACACCCAGGCTGTGCCCAGGCGGGCGGGGCGCTTCGGCAATGAGCTTCGCGCCGCCACCGGTCACCCAGCCTGGGTCTACGCGGGCGAGATGCCCGCGCTCCCAGCGATCAATCATGCTGCACTGAGCTATAGATCCGACATCAGGCCTGCCGCAGCGCGTTCTTCATGCGCTCAAGCGCCTCCATGAGCATACTGCGCGGGCAGGCGAAATTGAGCCGCACAAACCCTTCGCCACCCGGCCCAAATGTAGCACCATCCCCCAGAGCTACGCGGGCATGTTCGAGGAAGAAGGTATAGGGATTGCCCTCGATCCCGGTTTCGCGGCAATCAAACCAGGCCAGATACGTCGCCTCCGGCACTGTCGTACGGATCTGCGGCATCTCGCGTTCGATATAGCCGACCATCGCATCACGATTGGCAATCAGATAGGCGATCAACGCCTGATGCCAGTCGTCGCACTGGCTATAGGCAAGTTTCGCCGCCAGCATGCCAAAGATATTGATATGCGGCACGATCCCCTCACACGCCTGCTCGAGGCGGCGACGCAGATCGGGATTCTGCACAATGGCAAACCCCGATTTCAAGCCCGGCAGATTGTAGGTTTTACTTGGTGCCATGAGGGTGATCGTGCGCGCCGCGATATCGGGCGAGAGCGAGGCGATCGGCGTATGCTGCTGCCCATTCAGCATCAAATCACAGTGGATCTCGTCGGAGCAGATCACGACATCATGGCGGGCACAGATCTCGGCATAGCGTTCCAGCTGTTTGCGCGAATACGCCACACCAGTGGGGTTGTGTGGATGACACAGCAGGAAGAGGCGGGTTGACGGATCGATTCCGGCTTCGAAGGCGGCAAAGTCGATATCATAGCTGATCGACCGCTCTTCACTCACCAGCGGTAGTGGAACCGTGATCGTACGCATGGCATGATGTGGCGGTGCCGAGAGAAATGGTGGGTAGACCGGGGTCTGCGTGATGACACCGGCCCCCGGCTCGGCGACTGCCCGGCAAACCGCGTTGATGCCCGTCACAAGGCTTGGAATAAAAACGAACTCCTCTGGCTGAACATGCCAGTTGTAGCGTTGCTGCATCGCGGCGACCAGCACCTCGCGCAACTCGGCATAGGCAAAATCATAGCCAAAAAAACCGTGCGCCGCCCGTTCGCGGATCGCATCGACAATCACAGTGGGCGACGGAAAATCCATATCGGCCACCCACATGGGCAGCACATCGGCATCGAAGAATTCCCATTTGGCGCTGCCGGTACCGCGCCGTTCGACCAACATATCGAAATCGTAGGACGTCATTGGTGTCTGCCTTCCTGCTGAAGATGGAACTGCGATGGGGCTATGTTATCATAAATTGTGACGGGATCAGCTTTTTGGCGGCACACGCCCGATTGCATCACACACAACCGAACGTTTTCCACCATCCGCACTCGATGAATAGGAACGCATGCATATGGCTGACCTGGAGACGATCATGCTGCTCGAGCAGGAGGCAACCGCACTGCGTGAACGGCTGGCCTTGGTCGAGGCACGCCTCGCCGCACAACGCGAGCCGGCAGCATCGCCCCCACCTGCTATTACCGATGATGAGATCCCATATCTACCAGCATTTCTGCGTGGGTTGTTGAACCACGTGCCCTTCGGCCTATCATTGCGCGACCGTCGTGGCCGGTATATCCTGTTCAGCCGGTTTCTGCAGCAGAACATGGCCGGCGAAAACGCCGGTACGCTGCGCGGCAACCGACCCGAAGACTACCTGTCGGACTACCTGCGGCCAGTGTTGCAAGAACACCTTGAGCAGGTGCTCGAGCGCCGCGCCCCATTCACGACGATTGTCCATAATCACTCGCCCGACGAACCCCGCACTTCGCAGGTGACATTCTTTCCGCTGCTCGACGATCAGGGTGACGTGTATGCCTTTGGTGCACTGTCGATCGACATCACCAAAGATACCGATTATGAAACCGCACTGAGTGAGAGCGAGCAGCGTTTCCGCAGTGTCTGGGAAGTAACCCCTGATGCGATGGTGATGTCGGATGTCGATGGGGTTGTTGTCAGTGCCAATCCGGCCTATTTTGATCTCTATGGGCTTCAACCCGAGGAGGTGATCGGTAAACCATTCACCAACATCTACCCGGAACACGATCGCGCCAGAGCCATGGAAGGCTACCGCCAGGTCTATACCGCCGGTATGTCCCTCCAGCCGTTTGAAGCTGTGGTACGCCGTTCCGACGGCACCATGCTCACGGTTGAATCACGGGCGCGTTTTGTTCAGCAAGCCGATGGACGCCGGCTGCTGCTCTCGACGATCCGCGACATCAGCGAACGGAAGCGCAATGAAGAAGATCGACTCCAGATCGAACGAAAGCTCCAGGAGACCCAGCGCCTCGAAGGCCTGGGGGTGCTGGCCGGCGGAATAGCACACGACTTCAACAATATTCTGACCAGTATATCGGGCAATGCCGAGCTGGCGTTACTGGATGTCGAACCGGATACTCCCCTCTATGATTCGATTATCAGTGTGATTGCCAGTGCGCGTCGCGCCGCCGAGCTTGTCAGCCAGATCATGGCATATGCCGGCCAGGGCCGCTACACAATGAACCCTCTCGATCTGAACGACCTGATCAAACAGACCAACAGCTTATTGCAGACATCGGCCGGCACCACAGCGACGATCAGTTACCAACTCGAAGAAGGTTTACCGCTGATCGAGGGTGATATCACCCAACTGAACCAGGTATTATTAAACCTGGTGACCAATGCCGCCGAGGCGATTGACCATGCCGATGGGCAGATCACCGTGGCCACCTCTCGCATCTACCTTTCGCCGGAGCAAGTCGGCAGCTATATGTTTGGGGCCGAACGCGACGGTGGCCTGTTTGTCGCGCTACGCATCAGCGATAACGGCCGCGGCATCGACCAGGAGTCGATTGATCGAATCTTCGACCCATTCTATACCACCAAGTTTACCGGGCGCGGGCTAGGCCTGGCCGCAGTGCAGGGGATCGTTCGCGGCCACAGCGGGCTCTTGCAGGTGACAAGCATCCCCGATCATGGAACGCAGGTACAGATCTGTTTCCCGGCCACAACCGCACCAGCCGCCTTCCTCAGCCCTGTGGATGCGGCACCCGCGCCACGGAGGCGCACCGTGATGGTGGTGGATGATGAAGAGGCCGTTCGGCTGGTTGCCGCCCGGCTCCTGGCACGCCTCGGCCTTGCAACAATTGCCGTCAGTGACGGCGAATCGGCACTCCAGCGTTTACGCCAGGGGGTTCCTGAGCTGATTGCAGTGCTCTGCGATCTGACGATGCCCCGTATGCATGGCGATCACCTCGCACGTGAAATCTATGCCATCCTGCCTGATCTGCCGATCATTCTAATGAGCGGCTATAGCACGGCCGAGATCGAACGGCTGCATCAGGATCTACCCGTCAGTGGGTTCTTACAGAAACCCTTCTCGATCGAACGCCTGCGCGAGATCCTCACGGCAATATAAGGGCAACCATTCCAACAGTCAGCACAGGGGAAGGCGACGATGCCACCTTCCCCTGCGCTGATCTCATGCCAATGAAACCTACTGTGGTGCGACGCTGCCGCTCACACATGCCGTGCTGACACCAAAGAAGATATTCGATGTCATCTCGGCACAGGTCGTCCAGCTCTGTGGCAGGCTGCCACGGACACTATAGCCGACCTGGCGTGTTTCGCCGGGTGCCCCCGGTACCGATCCGACGATGGCACCACTTGCACTTGGAATGATGCCGACCCCGTCGAAGTAGATCGCCTGCCCACGGTTGCCGAACTCATTCTCGGCACCGATCGTCAGGTAGCCACCATCGCCATTGCTGACTGCGCCATACGTCATCCAGATCTGGTTTGCCGGCAGCCCAGCAAGCGTCCCGCTGTTATTGGCATTCGGGATCCAGGCCTGGAAAGTATTCGGCCGTCGATCGCCATAGTTCACCACCCCCGTCCACTCGAAGACTGTCCAGCTATTGGCACCTGAGCTGAGGGTTGCGACCCGCATGGCACCGCCAAACGCCGGGTTCAGATCCGTCCAGAATGGTGCGATGACATTGTTTGGCCTGGCTGGATCAGGGAGATTGGTGTTAATGAAATCAACATCGGCGCCTGTGCCGCCACCAACCACCAGATACCCATTGCTGACCATGCCAATGCTGGTGTAGGTGCGACCGGCATAGGTGTATGGTGCAATATTGAAGTTGGTGATCGTCTCGTCACCTACCCCGGCGAGCGGGGCGATACCGAAACCGGCGAGCGGCAGGTAGCCGAATGTCGGCCCTGGAACAGCCGTCACATCCGGTGGTGCAGCACCCTGGAGTACCCCCGAGAAGGTGACGCGATTCCCCTGCTGGGTGCCGTTAACGACACTTCCACCCACCAGTGTGAGTGCATGCGGTATCACCGCCTGCATGGCGACACTAGCACTATCGAAAGTGGTATTACTCATGGTTACGAGGCAGCCGGCAAGCGCATTGCGCCCAAGGTCGGTCGGATCACAGCTGTGGCTGAGGGTCAGTGCCGCCTGCTTACGTACGATCGTAACCGGAATAGTTGCCGTACGATAGCCATGCTTGAGCTGAATCGTTGCCGAACGCACCGCATTGAGCGGCACATTGCGTGCATCGATCGTTATATCGAAGGAAGCGCTTCCACCGGCCGGGATCAGGATCGACGCTGGAACGCTGACCTGGATGTCGTCCGGGGCATCAACGACCTTGATCTGCCAGGCGCTCTGGTGCGGCAAGACACTCTGCGCCGTGCGGCGCACGGTTGCCACACCCGCCATCACCGGGATATAGACACTTGGGTAGTTGACATGCCAGAGCGCATCGCGATAGGCCAGGTAATCACCGGGCTGCACATCAAAGGTGATACCGGGATCCCATGCGTCGGTCAGATCAATCCGGCCCGATCCGGCATCGAACGGCGTAAACGGTGTTTCGCCATCCTCCTTCACCAACCCGCTGGTCTGTGCCGTTGTCATGAGCGCCGACTTGATCTGGCCGGGAGTCCAGTTCGGATGGATGGCACGGATCATGGCCGCCGCCCCGGCAACATGCGGGCTCGACATCGAAGTTCCCTGGATCGCCTGGAACAGCTCACCGGCCGGGCCACCGACACCGATCGCCGCCGTGGCCGGTGCAGGCGTATGGCCGGCCAGGATCTGCACACCGGGTGCCGTCACATCCGGCTTGCTGATCCCAAGTGATTGTGCCGGGCCGCCCCGCGAGCTGAACGATGCCATGACATCACCGGCAACCGTCTGCGCCGTACCAGGCGTAAAGGTCGCCATCACACCGGTATGGCTGTTCATGAACGCCTCAAGGGTTGCACCCTCGGCGGCATCGAGGTGAACACTCGGCAGGTAGTGGTTATCGGTATTCAGCCCTTGCGGCACCAGATTGCGCAGGATCATACTGCCGGCACCGGCGGCCTGCGCATTGAACCCTTTGGTGACACGCGCAATAATGCCGCGATCACAGATCACCATGGCACCGGCCGGCTGTACCGGTGGCATGCCGGCCAGACACTGGCGATCACCACCGGCAAATACGACCGGGGTCGGCGTTGCGACACCACTGGTGATTGTGGCACCGACCAGTTCGAGGGTATCGCCATTATCGGCCGTCAGGGTCAGGGTACTGAGGAAATGGCGATCCGATGTACTGGCACCAACCGTCGTGACCCACGGCCCGCGATGTGCAACCGTCTCGGCTGTCGGCCCACTATTGCCGGCTGATGCGGCCACAAAGACACCGGCGGCATAAGCGTTGAGAAACGCCAGCTCGACAGCATCGCTGTATGGGTTGTTTCCACCGCTGATCGAGAAGTTGATCACATCGACGCCATCGAGGATCGCCTGATTGATCGCATTGACCGAGTCGCTCTGATAGCAGCCGGCATCGCCACAGACCTTGTAGGCCACGACATGGGCACGCGGCGCAATACCCGAGACAACCCCCCGCGCAACACCGAAGATCGATGCAGCGACCCCGGCGTTGCCGGCAGCCGTTGTCGCGGTATGCGTTCCGTGGCCGTTATCATCGCGTGCCGAGAGGAATTCACCCGGATACAGCGCCGGCCCAAAGAGATCGTAGGTATCCATGAAGCGATGGGCACCGATCAGTTTGTTGTTGCATGCGAAGGGTGCATCACCCGGAATAGCGCTGCCAAACTCACATGCCAGCGGCGCACCAACCGGCGGCAGCGCATACGGCCGGCGGAGCGGATCCGGATCGGCGAACGAAGGAGGCCCGGCCCAGACACCACCATCGTGCACGCCGACGGTCACACCGGCACCAGCATCCCCCCGACC
>CALLZL010000685.1 GCA_937859575.1 uncultured Chloroflexota bacterium | reverse complement strand
GTCAATGTGATCCGGCTCGAACAGTTGCGCAAAGAGAACCCACAGACGGTCGCAGTTGGTTGCCCGTTCTGCATGGTGATGTTTGAAGATGCCGCCAAGAACACCGGAGTCGATACCGATGTGGCGCGCAAGGATGTGGCCGAGCTTTTGTTGCAGTCGTTACCGCCGCGCAGCGGCACAGCCGAAGACCCGGCCGGTGCGGGTTCAGAAAGATAGTGCAGCCATAGCCCGCTTGCGGGCTATGGTACGATAGACACAACGGTATACGTGCCGTACCACAGCAGAATCATTGAGGCGCACTATGCGGGTAATGATCGAACAGGCAGCCGAAGCACACTATCAGGCACTGCGCAATCTGTTTCAGCTCTACCGCTACGATCTAAGCCCGATTCACCAGAACCCACCCGATGCCGATGGGCGTTTTGATCAGGCCGATCTCGATCTGCGGCTGCAACAGGCCGGTGTAGCCTGGTTCGTGATCCGGTATGATGCGACCCTCGCCGGCTTTGCCGCCGTTACCCGCAGTAGCCGCCTGAACCAACCATACGACGGTCATGCAGTAAGCGAGTTCTTCGTCTTGCGTGCTCTACGACGCAAGACGATCGGCAGCCGGGCTGCTGTGCTGCTCTTTGATCAGCTGCCGGGCCATTGGGAAGTAGCCACCCCGGCCAACAATACCGTCGCAACCGCCTTCTGGCGGGCCGTGGCCGACCGCTACAGTAACGGTGCTTACCAGGAGCTCTGGCTCCAGCGCGATGGTTGGCGCGGCAATATCGAGCGTTTCAGTTCGCCGGGTGGGCTGCCGCACGCTGCCCATCCGGCATAAAGGCAGCACATCCCCCGCTCCCCGCTGCGAGGGCTTCCCCGCCAGTTGTGCCAGCGCAACCGCCTTCCCAAGGTATGCCTCAGGAGAGAGCGCCAACAACTCGGAGCGCACCTCTGCCGGTACATCAAGCGTCTCGATAAAGGCATGCAGATCGGCCAGTGTCAGCGCTCGGCCACGGGTCAGCTGTTTCATCACCTCATACGGTTCGGGGTACCCAATGCGGCGCAGGATCGTCTGAATCGCTTCAGCAAGCACCTCGGGATGCGCCTGTAGATCGGCCCGCAGCCGTTCGTGATCAAGGGCTACCCGCCCCAGGCCCTTGTCGATCCGGCGCAGCGCCAGCAAGGTATGGCCACAGGCAACCCCCAGATTGCGCAGCACGGTGCTGTCGGTCAGGTCGCGCTGCAGGCGCGAGATCGGCAGTTTGCGGCTGAAGTGCTCGAAAAGCGCCGTCGCGATCCCCAGATTCCCCTCGGCGTTCTCGAAATCGATCGGATTCACCTTATGCGGCATGGTCGATGAGCCAACTTCACCGGCCATGACCGCTTGTACAAGGTATCCATCGCTCACATAGCGCCACAGATCCTGACACAGATCGATCAACACCGTATTCAGGCGTTTGAAACCGTCACACACCTCGGCAATCGTATCGTGCGGCTCGATCTGGGTGGTCAGCAACACCGGTTCGAGATCCAGCGAACCAACAAACGCCCGGCTGAAGGCAAGCCAATCGATATGCGGCAGGGCAGCAACATGGGCCGCGAACGTCCCGGTGGCACCGGTCAGCTTCCCGGTAATACGAATACGGGCCAGCTTCTCGATCGCACGCTGGAGGCGGCCGACATAGACGGCGATCTCTTTACCGAAGGTGGTGGGGGTTGCCGGCTGGCCGTGGGTACGCGCCAGCATGGGTGTTGCAGCTTCCGCAAGCGCCAGTTGCTGCAAGGCGCCGGCGATCTGTGCCGCAGCCGGCAGCAGGCAACTATCACGCGCTTCACGCACGAGCAGGGCATACGCCAGGTTATTGACATCCTCAGAGGTCAGGGCGAAGTGGATCGCTTCGAGCCATGGTGTGAACCCGAGTGCCGTCATGCGTTCACGCAGCCAGTATTCGACCGCCTTGACATCATGGCGCACGCTGCGATCCCATTCGGCCACTGCTACCGCATCGGCGACACTAAAATCCTGGTAGAGCGTGCGCAGGGTCGCCGCCGCCATCGCATCGATCGGGGCAATAAAGCCGATGCCGCGCACCCGCGAGAGCATAATCAGGTATTCGATCTCGACCCGTACCCGATAGCGAAAGAGCGCGGTTTCGCTGAAATAATCCGCAAGTGCGGCAACATCTGCCCGATAGCGGCCATCAAGTGGTGAGAGTGCGGTCAGGATGGAGGAGTGTGTATCGATCATGAGGTCTTTCTTCACCAGTATGGCAGCGGCGCTGCCGCTGCCATACTCATCGTTGCGAAACGACGGGGCCGGCACCCACGCCGATCAAGCTGCCGGTTCGCTTTGGCGCAGCGCAGCCAGCAGCTTCTCGACATGGTAGCCGGCCTGGGCATCGGCAGCGCGGAGCTGTTCGATCAATGCCCGGCTAGTGGTGAGGCGCACCGCCGCTGATTCGCCGGTATCGGCCGGCGCGAGCGCTACTGCCAGCAGCAACCAGTGGAGCAACTGACCAAACCCTTCCTGCTGGTACCACAGCACCCCCTGGAAGCGGTTGATACCCATCAAGCGCTGCGCATCGCCATCGGCCACCAGGGTACCGGCAAGGCGGGCAGCGCGTGCCGGCCCGGCCGCGCTATACCAGCGCTGCCGGTCGGTCAGCAGGCGTACCACAATACCGGCACGTGCGACGGCATCATCATCGCAGCCCAAGTCGCGGAGTGCATTGCCGATCAGGCGGCCAAGCATCCATTCATCGATCAAGCTGCGACTCTGCTGCCCATCATCAGCCGGGGTGAGCAGGCTGCCAAGACGATGCACGAACAACCAGCTAAGCGCTGTTCCCCAGCGTGCGGGATCGTTGCCGAGGAAGGTACGGAGTTCGGCAGCAAGCGGTGATCCGGTATCTTCAGGATCGGCATTCGAGGCAATAGCCAGCAGGATCGCCAGCGTGCCGCCCAGCTCATCAGCCAGCGCGGCGTCACTATCGTCGGGCGGGGTGCCGGTAAAGCTACGCACCGCACTAAAGAGGGTTGCCAGCCGTAGTTGCACATCGGCAACCAGATCGGAGGGCATGCTTCCCGGCGGCAGATCCGATTCGAGTGCGGCAATTTCGTCGAGCTCGGCATCGGCATCCGGGGCTACGTCACTGGTCGGAGCCGGCATACAGCGCTGGAAGAGCTCGGCGTTGATCAATGCTCTGAGTGGCTCATGGATCGGCTGCAGGAAGAGTTCGCGGAGCGCATCTTCGATATTCGGCACACCGCGACCGCCGAGGAAGGCTGCCAACTGGCCGTAACGCCCTTCGGCATCGTCGTACACTTCACGAATATCGATATAGACCCGGCACTTATAGGCATCGAGTTCGACATACATCCCCTGGTCGCGGATCTCGTGGCTATGGCGAATATACTCAACCCCGGCGGTATGATCGCGGAAGATCACATAGTTGCGATCACCGGCCTGCAACCCGAGCCCTTCGGCCAGGCTGCGCTGCACCAGTACCTTGTCGTCGCCACGCCGTTCGGCAAAGGCGACCGAGGTACGCACCCAACCGCGGGTGCTGGCGAAGCGGTTGTGGTACACCACCAGCGCACGCTCGTTGCCATACCCGTTCGAGAAGGCATAGACATCCTCGTTGACATGCCCTTCGGGGGTGAAGAGATCGTACATGAGGAACTGATCAACACCGGCGAAGAGATAGCGGCGGTGCATAAGCGGGAAGATCTCACGCTGATGGCGGCCGATCAGCCAGCCGTCGGGCTGCTCATCCCAGTAGGCCCGGCGATACTCCATGCCGTATTTCTCGGTATACCCCTCGACCTGGCCATGGCCGATCATCGGCAGCCCCGGCAGCGTTACCAGCAGAGTGGCAACCCCGAAATACTTATCATCCTTGCCGAACTGATCGACGGCGGTACGCTCATCCGGGTTGTTCATAAAGTTCACATAGCGCCGCATGATCTCGGGGTCGAATTCAAGCGTATTCTTCAGCACCTGGCGATACTTGGCGTTATCTTCATCGCGCAGCATCACCATGAAGGCACTGTTATACACCCGATGCATACCGAGCGTACGCACGAAATACCCCTCCATGAGCCAGAACGCCTCGGCGAGCAGCAGCGTGTCGGGGGCCTCGACGGCGCAGCGATCAACCACTTCACGCCAGAACTCCTGCGGCATGAGGGCATCGAACTGTGCCTTGGTCAGCCCATGTTCGGCCCGCGATGGGATATCGCCACCCGAGCCGGGTTCGGGGAACCAGAGGCGTTGGAAATGGCGCTTGGCCAGCGTCATCGCCGCATCGAAGCGGATGATCGGGAACTGCCGCGCCACATGCAGGATCGTCTGGATCACCGCCTCACGCACATCGGGGTTGAGGTAGTTGAGCTGCGCTGTATCGTTCCACGGCATACTGGTGCCGTCGTTCCCGTGGTATACATACTTCGTGCTGCCGCTCCAGCGGTCGACCCGTTTGAAGACCACCGCAGCATCACTGCGGCTATAGTAGTGATCTTCGAGGAAGATGCCGACCCGCTCGTCGGAAGAGAGATCAACCCCATCGAAAGTATACGACGGGAAGGGCGGGTAATCGAGGCTGATAAACCAGTCGGGATGATCAAGCACCCAGCGCCCATCGACGCCGACATGGTTGGGCACCATGTCGCTCGCCATGCGGATGCCACGCTGCCAGCAGCGATCACGCAGATTGGCCATCGCCGCCTCGCCGCCGAGGTCATGGGCGATCGTATAGTCGTAGAGCGAATAGGCCGAAGCGACGGCATCGGGGTTGCCCATGATCTGTTTGATGCGCTTCGAAGCCGCGCTGCGTTCCCACAGGCCAATCAGCCACAGGCCAGTAAAGCCATGGGCGGCCAGCGTATCAAGCTCGGCATCGGGGATCTGGTCGAGTGTATTGATCGGGTAGCCATACTGTTTCGAGAGCTGATCGAGCCAGACGAAGGCATTTTTTGCCAGCAGAACCAGGCGCGGCATCCATTCGCGATCGGCACTGAAGCGTTCGGGTTCGGCATCAAGGCCACCGAACTCAGCCACCGACATATTGGCAGCGGTCATGCCGCCGGGGCCACCACCACTGAGGAAGGCGCGCCCTTCTTCCTTGATAATATCCAGCCCGGTCAGCAACCGGTAGAGGAAATCACGCCCAACGAGGGTTCCCCAGCGTTCGAGGATGAAGGCGATCTGCGCTTCGAGCGAGTGGGGCGCAGCGAGTGCCGGGGCACGCAACAGATCAATGATATTCTGGCCAAGCGCACCGGCAAAGGGGGCCGGTTGGCCACCAAAGAAGTCGTACAGCGTTGGAATGACCTGTGGGTAGGTCGTGGCCCGATCGAGGGTATCGTCATCGAACAGTTCGAGGAAGGTTGCAAAAGCCGGATTCTTATTGCCAAGCCAGAGCATCAACAACTCTTCGAGCGCCGCCTCGCGGTGGGTTTCGCTGCCGGTCGCGCCCTGCAGATACGCATCGATCGTCGCTTCACGCCGATAGACAGCCAGCGGCGGAAATTCGTCGCAGAAGCGGCGCAATGTCGTATCGACCGCATCCGCGCCAAGCCGTTCATCAAGCCAGGCAAGCGCATCCTGCAGCATGGTCGGGTTGACCTGCTCGCGGTAGCGGCGAAAGACGATATGCGAGATCTCGTCGATCAGGCCCATCGCGCTGATCTGGCCGGGGCGAACAGCCTGCTCGGGAAAGTTGACCAGATCACGCTTCTGGTTCATCTTCTGCGCAAAGACGCGGGCAGCATGAAAATTGGCGAAGACGACATTCCCGGTATAGGCGAAGATCGCCTCGTCGAACTGGTAGGTGTCACGGGCGGTACGGGCAACATGAAACTCGCGCAATGCGCTGCCGCTGCTGCGATCGAACATGGCTCACTCCTCAACTCTGCGGATGGTGCAGTTCGGTGTGCGGGCATACTGCTATTCTACCCGTTGCAGCACGCTTTGTAAAAAAACATGCCATACCGTACAGCGCTTCTCGTGCTGCATGGCATGGCATCCGGGCTACTGAGGCGTGTGAAGGGCGTTACGATCGTTTGCCGCGTGCCAATACCGGCCAGACTTGTTCGACCCGGCCGGCGCGAATACCGATCAGCTCATCACTCAGATTAACGGTTGTGCAGACATGGATCGGATGCAATGCGATCCGATCGCCGATCTGCGGATCAAACCCTGCACCGAGGCGCACCACACCATGCTCTTCCGACATACGTTCGAGGTAGGCATCGGCACCGAGCACGCGCGCATAACCACGCAGCCCAAGTGCTGCCGGCCAGATATCGCCACCGAATGTTTTGGATCCGCCATCGATAGTTGCGAGATCAGCAGCCGGCCGGCTCACCACCGTGCACATGATCGCAAGGGCGATCTCATCATACTGCATGACTCCACTCTCGGCCATCATATAATCGCCAAACACATAGGTACCGGGGCGCACTTCGGTAACCCCCGCCACAGCAGCAGCGGCAATCGCAGTGGGGGTTGAGCCGACGCTGATACTCCGAATCGGGATCCCGGCAGCACGCAACTGATTGGCGAACGCGACCATGATCTCACCCTCGTTGCGCGCCGCCTCGCTGGCGGTCATGCGCTCGGCACCGGGGAAGAAGATGCTGCGATAGGCAAAGATACCATCGAGTTCGATACCGGGCAGCCGAATCACCTCGGCACACAACAACCCGACCTGATCCGCGCCGACCCCTGAGCGCTGCAAACCTTGCTCGATTTCAACCCGTACCCGAATCTGCGTTCCTGCTGCAACGGCGGCATCACTCAGGCCGCGAGCGCATGCCAGGCTATCGACACCGACCGTCAGTGTGCAGCTGCGGGCCAGTTCGGCTGCATGCCGCCATTTAAGCGCTCCGGCGATCGGGTAGGCAATAAAGATATCGCGGCACCCATGGGCGGCAAAAACTTCAGCTTCGGCAACTTTGGCGGCAGTGATGCCACAGGCACCGGCAGCCAGCTGCATGTGTGCAATCAACGGCACTTTATGCGTCTTCACATGGGGCCGCAGATCAGCACCACCAGCACGAATCTGCGCCTGCCAATGCTGAATATTGGCCTCAAGACGATCGATATCGACCAGCAGGCAAGGGGTATCGAGTTCGTCAATGGTTATTCCCGGCTGTACGACAGGCACCCTGTACTCCCAATTCTAAGGGCCTGTGGCCCCCGAAGCAGCTCTTTTCTCGCGCTGCCGGGAACGGATTGCAGCAGTGTGAGAAAACAAGGTTGCGGACGACATACCCCCGTCCGCAGAGATCGTCGTGCTCATAGCGGCCATGTGCTCGGATCAAGCTGCTGCACATCGCCAATGGTGATCTCGCGTAGCCGGGTATGGATGGCATGTGGTAATGGCGGCAGTTCAACAAACCCACAGGCCTGTATCAGTTCGCTCGATCGGGCGGTGCCGATCAGGGCCGAAGCAACAGCCGGATGATCGAGGACATAGCGATACGCCAGTGCCGGCAGCGGCAGCGCATACTGATCGGCAATCGTATTCAGGCATGCCGCAGCAGCACGCAATGCATGAAGCGCATCCGGCAAATGAGCCGATCGGTGCGTCAACGCGCCCTTGAGTAATACCGAGCGTACCAGCACCCCGATATCAGCTGCCTGGGCTTGCGGCAATACATGCGGCTCCGGCCGCCGATCAAGCAGGTTGTATGCGATCTGGAGGCAGTCGTAGCGCCTATCGGCGATCGCCGCCAGTGAAGCTTCGGCACTATAGGTCGTGACGCCGATAAAACGTATCCAGCCGGCGCGGCGCAGATCCTCAAGCACTTCAATCGCCATACCCTGCTGGATAACCTCAACACTCGCGCTATGGATCTGCAACAGATCGATCACATCCGTCTGCAACTGGCGCAGGCTGGTCTCCACCGATTCGGTGATTGCCGGCCGCAGCGCCGCCGCATGGACTTCGGCCGGCAATACCACTTTGGATGCCAGAATGAACGCATGACGACGCGCCCGCAGCGCCCGGCCGATGATCGCCTCGCTTTCGCCATAGGCACGTGCGGTGTCGATCAGATTGATACCATGATCGAGCGCCTGGGCCAGCAGGGCTTCAGCTGCCGCCGGCGTCGGCCGGTAATGGTCGCCGCTTGGAATACCATAGTCGAGCCCAAGTTCGACCGTACCAAGCGCGAGTGCCGAAACATGCAAATTAGTGCGCCCGAGTCGACGATATCGCATAATCAGCTCACCAGAGTGTCCAGCCCCCATCGACCTGCAGGTTCTGCCCGACAACATGTGCCGATGCGTCGGAGGCCAGGAAGACCACCGCGCCTTTCATGTCGCTGTCGTTTCCGCTCCGCCGATCGGGCGACATCGGCAGATAGTTGCGTTCGAATGCCGGGTTGGCGCTACCGGGCTTCCAAAAGCCGCCCGGGCTGATACAGTTCACCCGCACCCCCGCTGATGCCCATGTCGTGCCGAGGTAGCGCGTGAGCTGGATCACCCCGGCCTTGGCGACACCATAAGCGATCGGGTTGCGTGCCATGTCGGTGTCTTCATACAGGTGTGTGTATGGTGCGACAATGCCATACATCGAGCTGATATTAATGATGCTGCCGCTCTGCTGGTGCAACATCTGCCGACCAAACACCTGGCACAGGTAAAAAACAGCGTTAAGATTGGCATGAATACTGCGATCCCACTCCTCGGGTGGAAACTCCTCGGGTGTGTAGGCGCGCCCACCGGCGATTGAGTTCACCAGCACATCGACCCGGCCAAACTGCGCTACTACCGCATCGGCCAGTGCCACCACCGAATCATACTGCTCGGCATCAAGGGTGAATGCGGCAACCTCAGCCCCGCTCGCCGCCCGCAGCTCGGCAGCGCGCTCGCGGCAACGATCGAGATCACGCGAACTGATAACTATCGTCGCCCCCGCCTCGGCAAGCGCCGTTGCCATCTGAAACCCGAGCAACCCCGCACCACCGGCAACAACCGCCACCCGGCCATGAAGATCGAACAGCTCACGAATCTGTGCCATCAGAGCCTCCCAGGCCACAACATATGATCTATCTTGCTGGTCAGACCAGCAGACCATATCGTATCATCAGGATTTGGCTTTGTCAAGCTGTTGACGCAGGCCATCGGCCAGCAGATACAGCCCAAGAATCGTCATGAAGAAGGCACCAGCCGGCACGATCGGCAGCCATGACCAGCGAAAGATCTCGAGCCGGGTTCCGGCGAGCATACCACCCCACTCAGGGATCGGTAACTGTGGTTGTTCGCCGCCAAGCAGATCGCTGAGTCGGAGCGGTGATGAGCTCCCCAGATAGATACCGAGGAAACCCAGCTCGGCGAGCAGCAACAGCACGGCGGCGATCTCCTGAACGATAACCGGCAGCACCGCCGGCAGCAGATTCGGCAGCAGATAGTAGCGCAATCGCGAGCGGCGAGTTGTTCCGATCGCCTCGGCGGCCTCCATATACGGCTCGGCCTGAATGCGGCGAATACCGCTATAGATCAGTTGTGTCCATGCCGCCCAGCCGGTAAAGCCCAGGCCGATCAGAAAGACCGGCAGCCCACGATGCGGCCCGATCGTCGCGATCAGGAGAAACGCAAAGAGCAGGCTTGGCAGGGTAGCCGAAATATCGGCGGCAATCACGATCCAACGTTCGACAGCACCACGGAAGGTTGCCGCCGCCCAGCCAAGGATCGCACCGATCAGAATCCGGATGGCGGCTGCGACCAGTGCCAGCAGCAATGTGACGCGCGCCCCGTACACGATCCGGCTCAGCAGATCGCGGGCACGCAGATCACTGCCAAGCGGGTATTCACGGCTCGGCGGATACGGCGGTGCCGCCCAGCGGCCATCGATCTGCTGCAGTGCCGGCCCACGCAACTCGGGATCGTGTGGTGCGATCCAGCCCGGCACACCCACCGCCATAGCCACCGGCACCAGCAGCAGGATCCCCAGGAGCAGCGACGGGGTTCGCACCAGCCGGCGCAGCTGCATGGCGATTCCCGCCCGCATCAGTGGGTAATCGCCGTACTACGCGGATCAAGTACCCGCTGCAACGCAGCGGCCAACACCACCGCAAGCATATAGGTCATCCCCAGGCTTGTCAGCAGAAAACCGACCATTGCCGCCCCGGCAACGCTCGCCTGTGGTGAGGCAACGATGCGATAGAGCAGTTCCTGGCCGACACCCGGCCAGTTGAAGACAAACTCGATGATCGGCAGGCTGCCGAGTGTAAAGAGCAGCGCGGGAGGCAGGGTACCGGCCACCGCCGCCCCGATATTGGGCAGCATATGGCCGGCAAGTACCTGCCAGCCGGCCAGCCCCTTGGCATGTGCCGTACGAATATAATCGGCCGCCAGTGCCTCGCGGGTAGCGGCGGCCGTCTGGCTCGTCACATAGGCCAGCGGGCGAGCGGCGAGCGTCAACGCAACCGGCAGCAAGCGCCGTGGATCCAGGGTTGATTCCTGGCTTGAAAGGAGAATAAAACGCACCCCGGTCAGCGGCAACACATACAAGACAAAAAAGACCATGATCGCCAGCGCCAGCATGAAGGTTGGGGTCATGATCCCCAGTGAGCTCAGCAGGCGCACAAGTGTGCCGCCGGCCGAGTTGGGCCGTGCACCGGCAAGCACCCCGGCCGGTAAACCAACCAGCAATGCCAGCCCGAGCGCCGTACCGGCCGCCAGCATACTATTGGCATAATCGGCCAGAATGAACGGGGCGGCTGCCTGCCATAAGGCCACGAGATCGCCAAGAAAGCCGAGATACGCCTCCAGGCCGTCATAGACGGCACGCAACACCGGCCGGTAGATCGTCAGAAAGCTGCACAGGCCGGCTGCCAGGAAGATCATGACGATACGCAATGCTATTTCTGCGCATGCACGCAGCAGATGTTGCGGAGTCGAACGTATCAGAGCACCCCCTCGCGGCGTAGCACCTCCAGCATTGGCTCACCGACACCAACCGGTAGATCGACACGCACACCGCCACGGCGCTGCGATTCGTACACCGCCATGATCGCCTCGACGGCGGCGCGCCCATCGCTGCCCGAGCAGCGTGGCTCGCGCCCTTGCTCAAGCGACTCGATCAGATCGCGAGCGGCATACTGGATCGACGGCTCGCTCCAGGCCGGCGCAGGAAGTTCGCCGGGCACCAGACGCCACCATGTTCCGGCTTCAAACGGATCCGGTTCCGAATGCCACAACCCGGTGTTCCATTCCAATCGCACGACGCCCCGCTCGCACTGCAACTCGACATCCCAACGCGCATATTCGCTGAGCTCGTCGGTAATCACTACACCATCAACACCCGAAGCGAACTGCACCAGTGCATAGCTTGTGTCTTCCACCCGCAGATCGCGGCGGATGCGGCGAGTGGCGCTACCCTGGATCGATGTGATATCACCGGCGAAGAAGCGCAGGATGTCGAAGGTGTGTACGGCATCGTGCAGCAGCGGGCCTTCGGTCTCGGCGACCCATTCGGGGGTTGGTTTGCACCCTTCGCAATGGGCAACAATATGCAGCAGCCGGCCGAGATCGCCCGCAGTGATCAGATCTTTCACCGCCTGATACTGCCCCGACCAGCGGCGGGTACAGTTGACGAGCAGGGTTGTGCCGTTCTGCCGGCATGCTTCGATCATGGCATCACACTCGGCAAGGCTCAACGCCAGCGGCTTCTCGCAGAAGATGCCGCGCACCCCGGCATGCGCCGCCGCCACTACGAGATCGACATGTTGCGGTGGGTGGGTCGCCACGGCGACAATATCGAGTTGCTCGTGCGCCAGCATCTCGCGGTAGTCGGTATAGAGCGCATCAACCCCCCAGCGTGTACCGAAGGCATGGAGCGCCGCCGTGCCGCGATTGCAGGCCGCAACGATCCTGGCATTGGGCAGTGCGGCAAACGCTCCGGCGATCGTGGCTGGATGCACATCCGATTGATCTTCCATTGTGCTGGCGATTCGGCCACAGCCAATGATGCCGATACGGTAATGTGACATATCGAACCTAATCCTTCAAGATCTTGCCCGGTACACTATTGAACTCGCCGCTACCCGGGACGAAAGGAAACTTCTCTTTGATTGCATCCGTCAGGCGCACACCCAGGCCCGGTTGTTCGGGCGGGTAGATGTAGCCGTCGCGCATGATCAGGGAATCGCCCCACAATTCGGTATGCAGCGCACCGGCGGCAGGCGGTAGTTCGAGGATGATGGTATTGGGCGAAGCAAAACCGGCGTGGATGTTCTGCATCTGTGCGACACCGGCCCCCCACGAATGGGTGGCGATCCGCCGGCCACGTGCATCAAACATGCGCGCCACCCGCACAAATTCGCCCAGGCCACCGATCCATGCCGCATCAGGCTGTGCGATGGTCAGTGCATCGAGATCGGCATACTGGCGGAACTCCGTCAGGGTAGTAAGGCACTCGCCGCCCGCAATCGGCACACTGGTTGCGCGGCGCAGTTCGGCATAGCCCCAGGGATCGGTATAGGGGAGCGGTTCTTCGAAGAAGAAGAGGTCGTATGGCTCAAGGGCCTGCAATACCGCCCGTGCCGTCGGCAGATCCCAGGCATCGCCGAGCGGGTTGCCCATATGCCCATCCATCAGTACCGCTATATCGGCCCCGACATATTCGCGCAGGAGTTGTGCCTTGCCTGCTTCCATCTCGACGATGGCACTGGTGGAGCGCGCCGGTACTGCCATGCCGGTAGCGGAATCGTAGTATCCGGCGCCGACTTTAAATGCCCGAAAGCCAAGACTCAGGTAGAAATCGATCTTGGCCTTGAGTTTGTCGGGCGGCCAGTTGCTCGGCCCACCTGTGGCATATGCCGGCAGGCGTTCGTGGCAGCGGCCACCGAGGAGCTCATACACCGGCAGGCCAAGCAGCTTGCCCTTCAGATCCCAGAGCGCAGCCTCGATCCCCGAAAGCACCGCCGGCCCCAGGCCGACTCGACCCCAGAAGTTTTCACACAGGTACATCCGACGCCACAG